>CAYWOV010000282.1:0-2675 GCA_964459965.1 uncultured Planctomycetaceae bacterium
GCGCTACACCTACGGAAGCGGCGATTCAACGCATTTTCGGCCGCGTCCCGCCCGGTGTGCAAGAGCCGTGGCGTGAAAGCACACGGCAAGGTTGACCACGGCGACGTCGCGGCCGTGTGTCCAAACGTCAAACCGTGACGCTGGTGGTCAAGTACGTTCGCCACGGGTTCCAGTAGAATTTGGCCCATCCCTCGCTGACGCCGGCGAAATCTTCCTCCGCGACGTTGACGTGCATCATTTCGATGCGTGCCCCGCCCTTCTCCGGCCAGAACGAGAGGACGAGCACGGAATCGATTGCCCCGTCGGGGAAATTGGTCGATCGCCATTTCTGCACGATCAGCCGTTTGGGCTCGAGGTGGAGAATTGTGCCGGTGAGCGCCCCGTTGAAGGCGCGAAATTCCGCACCGGCCCGCGGTTCAATCGTCACCGGGAAGCCGGTGAACGCCGCGTGGATTTTAGGATCGAGGTACATGTCGTACAGCCGATCCGGATCGGCTGGGAGCGAGGCGGCGAGCACAACGTTGCGAGGCATGCGAAAAACTCTGCGGAGGATTGGCGGGTGATTTCTGAAAGTGTGAGGACCTCAGGAGGCGAGCGCTTCCCACTCGTCTCATTATCCCGTGAGACCTCGCCTTGTTCACGATCAAATTAACAGGAGCTGTTAAAGTCGCACTTAAAGCCTTACGTGGTGACGTGTTGAAGCGGTCGAATTGGGCAAGCACCGGAGCGACCAGCATTAGAGCCGGAAATCTGGGAAAGATGGGAAAATATGCGGGCGGCGCACAAACGACTTTTTTGGGGTCCACGGCCCTTTTTTTACGCCAAAAAAAGCCAAAAAACTCCCCTCGCTTGGGGGTCGCGACAATCGGGGTCTTAGGCGACCCGCCCGAAATGAATCGCCTTTTGGCGATCCGTGCGGAAGACCTGCGGATCGGGGTTGCCCGTGACCTTCAAGAACTGATGGTCAAAGATTCCGATCACGCAACGAAGCCCGCCGACCGTGCCGTTCAAATCAAATTCGGTTGCATGCAACGGACCGTACACGTCGAGCAGCACGGTTAATTCGTATTCGAAGGTTTCGCCGTTGACCGCCAGCATGCCACAACGCAAAACGTTTTCCTTTGCCTCCAAGGCGACACAACGCACGGTCGTTTCGCCGTCGGCCGGGCCGTCCTCCAGAACATAAACGACAAATCCGCTTAACTCTTGCTGCCTCTTGGAGCGGAACACTTGTGAAATCGTTTTCATGGCTCCTTGATATAGGGCGGACCGCGGGCCGATTCAAGTCGTGAAATCTCGACGACCTGACAAGAAATCGGCCGGCCCGCTACCATTTTGCAGCGCGGCTATTTTGGAAAATCGATTCAGCGGGAACCTTCGACGAGCCTTGATTGATGGCGGGCAATAACTCGAACGACAACCACGAACCGCAGCTTGCCTTGGCGCTGGGAGGCGGAGGAGCGCGGGCCGCGTATCAGGCCGGCGTTTTGCGGGGAATCGCCTCCCATTTTCCGGAGTTTCGCGCACCACTTTTGACGGGTGTGTCAGCCGGCGCGATCAATGTCGCCCATTTGGCGAACCACACGGGCACTTTTCGCCAAAAGATCGACGATCTCGCGAAATTATGGCAATCACTTAGATTCGACGATGTGTTCAGCATCGAAGCTGCCTCGTTGATCTGGCGCGTGACCCGAATCGGCCTGCGGCTTTCGGTAGGAATTCCCCCCGGCATTGAGCGGGCCAACAGCATGGTCGATACGAAACCGTTGCGAAGATTCCTTTTTCGGTCGCTGAACATCGAGACCGAGGACTTGAGCGGGATCGAAAAAAATATCGCGGCTGGCCAGCTTTCCGCCGCCGCGCTCACCGCGCTCAATTACGACACGGGGGAATCGGTCACATTCATTCAAGGAAAGGCGATTGAAGACTGGGAGCGACCGCTGCGAAAAGGGGTGAAAACCCGTTTGAACGTCGAGCACGTCATGGCCTCCGCGGCACTTCCCCTGCTCTTTTCCCCGATTCGGATTGGCGATGAATGGTATGGCGACGGCGGCATTCGCCTTGTCGCACCCCTTTCGCCGGCCGTGCACCTCGGTGCCGACCGGCTGCTGGTGATTTCGACGCATTTTGAGTTTCCTCCGCACTGCAAACTGCGAAAAAAGGCCGAAGGCCCGCCGTCGCCGGCCGTGGTATTAGGAGCGCTTTACGACGCGGTCTTCCTCGATCAGCTGGATCACGACGCCCTGCAGATTGAGCGAATTAATAACTTGCTTCGCAAACTTCAGCCGCAGGATCGGCGCGGCTTGCGCGAGATCGAGACGGTTGTCATCCGCCCATCGGCCGACCTGGGGGCATTGGCCAACGACTTTGAGGAGCGTCTGCCGCGGACCTTCCGCTATTTCATGCGCCGGTTTGGCTCAAAGGAGGCGGAAGAACAGGACCTCATCAGCACGGTGATGTTTCACAAAGATTACATCGACGAGCTGTTGCGCCTCGGCGAGCGCGACGCGGCCACACATGCGGAGGCCATCGCCAAGCTGCTGGTGAAATAAGCCCTGAGGTGAACCGGATTAAGTCGTGTAATCGGCGTTGAGTCGCACGTATTCGGCCGTCAGGTCGCTGGTCCAAAAGCGGACAGATTCGCCGCCGATGGCGAAATCAAGCTCGATTTGCAT
>CAYWOV010000282.1:2775-5256 GCA_964459965.1 uncultured Planctomycetaceae bacterium
GACATCCAGCGTGACGAAGTGGCTGGCCCCTTCGGCATCCTGGATGATGGCCTGAGCCAAGTCCGCGGCCACTTCGTCGATCATCTCTTGAATCTGGACGTGATCCGCCGGTCCAAGCAGACCGATTTCTCGCGGATTGGCAGCAAGCAGCAGAACTGTATCGCTCGTGCTCATGTGACCGTCGACACTGATGCAATTAAAGCTGCGGTCAACCGCGTGCCGCAGGGTGGCGCCTGCGCGCTGCGATCCAAGCGGAGCGTCGGTCATGATGACGGCCAGCATTGTCGCCATATTCGGAGCGATCATGGCCGCTCCCTTGGCCACTCCGCTGACCGTGATCTTTGCTCCTGCGATCTCGCGGGCACGAGTGGCCGTTTTGGGAAAAGTGTCGGTCGTCATCATGGCCGTGGCCGCGTCCCGAAACGCGTCAGACGAGCTTGCAAGTCGGGTCATTGCGACGGGAATCCCATCAGCCAGGTTTTCCCGCGGCAAAAAGCGGCCAATCACGCCCGTTGAGCAAACCAAAACATCATCTTCTGCACATCCGAGAAGCCGGGCGACCTGCGAGGTCATCCAACGGGCGTCCTCGTCGCCGCGCGTCCCGGTGCAAGCATTGGCGTTGCCTGAATTGATGATCACGGCGCGGGCCGTGCCACGCGGGAGCCGCGTACGCGAAATCTTGACTGGAGCGCCGCACACAAGATTCGTGGTGAAGACACCAACGGCCGTCGCTGGTCCGTCGGCCACAAAGACCGCGAGATCCAGCTTCGAGGGGTCGCTCTTGATGCCGCAATGCACGCCCGCCGCACGGAACCCGGCCGGAAGAACCCAGGAAGCGGCCTCATCCATTTTCTTGCTCATCGTGGCAAGCCGGTCGTTTCAGGAAATCCGTTCATCAAATTGAAATTTTGAATAGCCACGCCTGCGGCGCCTTTGATCAAGTTGTCGGTCACCGACAGGATGACCAGGCGGCCGCGGGCCAGCCGGGCCGTCATGTGGCAATAATTCGTGTGCGTGACATCCTTGGTCGCGGGAAGCTGGCTGACGACGCGCACAAACGGTTTGCCTTCGTAAAAAGTCCGCATCGCGCGCAGGGCATCGGCCTCGGTGAGATTCCTCTTCGGGCGCGCGTACATGGTGCACAAGATGCCGCGATCCATCGGGACGACGTGCGGCGTAAAGGTCACCTCGACGGGCGTACCGCTGGCGTCCGAAAGGACCTGGTCGATTTCTGGTTCGTGGCGGTGGCTGCCGACGGAGTACGCGGCAATACTTTCATTGCATTCGGCGTAAAGCAGGTTGAGCTTCGGCGTTCGGCCCGCGCCGGAAACGCCACTCTTGGCATCGATAATGATGTCCTTTGGATCAATCAGCCCCCGACACAGGAACGGGGCGAGACCCAGAATGGACGTGCTGGTGTAACAGCCGGGATTTGCCACCAAATCGGCCGACGGAATGCGGTCGCCAAACAACTCGGGCAGGCCATAAACCGTCTTACCGAGCCGCCCGGGATCCGTGTGTGAATGGCCGTACCATTTTTCATACACGGCCGGGTGATTGAACCGGTAATCGGCACTCAGATCGACGACGCGGCAGTCGGCCTTAAGTAAGTCCGGCACGATCGCCATCGAGGCGACGTGTGGAAGGGCCGTAAAAACGAATCGGGCACGTTCGGCAATCTGAGGAGGAGTCAGGTTTTCGCAGGACAGATTGAGTCGACCGGAAAGTGAGGGGTGGATCGTCTCGACCGCCGGTGCGCCTTCCTGCCGGGTGCATAGTGCCGCGATTTCAGCCTGAGGATGATTCAGCAGAAGTTTGATCAGTTCCAGGGCCGTGTAGCCCGTGGCCCCGACAATCGCGACTTTCACCATCTCGAACTGGACCCTTCTTGAGACGAATTTGCAGCCGTTTGGAGTTCGGACTCATCCCGACCGCTGGGGCTTCATTGTACGTCCGGTTTCCCTCTCGACAAACGATGCCCTGGATTGGTTCGGCCCTGGCCCGCCACCATCCGCTGCGTTAGCTTCGCGCCCCCCAGCGATGGTTTGAAATCGTGGCGGAAGCAGTCAGAATGGGAACTTTCGATGGGCGATTCGAGAAAGACGAGGAATTCATGGCGAATGTGAAGCAACTGGCAACCGCAGCTCTGACGGAAGGGGCCGGAATTCTGCGGCTGGCGCCGAATTGGGTGCCTCGCTCGTTTTTACAGCCGGGACGGCGAATCAAGCTGCACTCGGCCGACTACTATGCCCTGGGAACGCATCGCGGCGGCATCGATGAGCGCTGGTTCGGTTCAACCACCGCCGCGACCAACGAAGGCGCGCCGCCGGATGAGGGTTTGAGCTACGTCGTCTTCGGCAAGGATCGCCTGACGTTGCGCGACGCCGTCGCCGAGTTGGGGCCCGAGATCGTCGGTGAACCGATCTGGAACGCGTATCACCGCTGGCCGGTCTATTCCAAGTTCTTTGACAACATGGGCCC
>CAYWOV010000283.1:0-5247 GCA_964459965.1 uncultured Planctomycetaceae bacterium
TTCGTGTTTCATGACGTCGAGATGCTCACGGCGGATGACGTCGCAGCAGCCGGTCGCCGTTACGAAGATGTCCCCTTGTGGAGCCGCCTCCTCCATCGTGGTCACCTCAAATCCCTCCATGGCCGCTTGAAGGGCGCAGATAGGATCGATCTCGGTGATGATTACGCGGGAACCCAGTCCTCGCATTGCATCGGCGCATCCCTTGCCGACATCGCCGTAACCGCAGACAACGACGATCTTCCCCGCGAACATCACGTCGGTTGCCCGTTTGATACCGTCGCCGAGCGACTCGCGGCAACCGTACAGATTGTCGAATTTGCTCTTGGTGACGGAGTCATTGACGTTGATCGCCGGAACGGCCAACCGTCCTTGTTCGAGCATCTGATGCAGCCGGTGAATGCCGGTCGTGGTTTCCTCGGTAAGCCCGCGGATACCTTTGAGCAGGTCGGGGAACCGATCATGAACCATCGCCGTCAGGTCGCCGCCGTCGTCAAGGATCATGTTCAGAGGCTGTCCGTCAGAGAAGAAAAGGGTCTGCTCGATGCACCAATCGAACTCTTCCTCAGACATGCCCTTCCAAGCGAAAACCGGTACGCCCGTGGCGGCGATGGCGGCAGCTGCGTGATCCTGTGTCGAAAAGATATTGCAGCTCGACCAGCGGACCTCCGCGCCCAGCTCGCGAAGCGTTTCGATGAGGACTGCGGTTTGAATCGTCATATGCAGGCAGCCGGCAATTCGCGCACCGGCCAAGGGACGCAACGGTCCTTGTTTCTCGCGGAGCGACATCAGGCCGGGCATTTCGTTCTCGGCCATCTCGATTTCTTTGCGTCCCCACTCGGCCAACGAAAGATCGGCAACTTTAAATGGCACAGAAGCGACGGCCGACATCGAATTCTCCTTCTCTTAACGCTCTTTTGGTGACGCGGTTTGTCCGTGCGGCTGACTCCGCCCGCGAAAACGCGTCTGCGACCAAAATTCTCAGCGTCTTTTCGTACCGAACGAATCGACAACAATTCGAACACGTAACATAGGGTGTTGCCTCGCGTCCGGCAACCTCGTTGACACCCTCCTTTGAGCCTCATACCTTACAAAATGAGCTGGCGAAGTGACGAGGGCAGGGGAGGTGTTAGCGATGGCGGTGCGGCATTTTCTCGCAATAAACCTGACGGCGTGGACCGCTGTGTCGATTTCCGTCGCCGCAATTACGGCTTCGGAACCACGGACCCCGGCGAGACGGGGTGGGTCCGCGAAATCGGCCGCGACAGCCCCCGCGGACGCAGGCGATAATACTAACGCGGACACGAGCGCCGCGCCGGCCGAGATCGTGATTCATCGGCGGCGAATTCATTTACGCGGTCCTGAGAAATACCAGGTGTCGATGCATTTGGATCCGGTCCGCTCCGTGCACCTGGCCGCGCCGTTCGACGGAATGGTGAAATCGATTTTGCACAAACCGGGCGAAAAGCTGGACTCTGGAACCGAAGTCGTACGAATGGACACGACCGAGAAACAACTCCGGGAGGATCGAGCCAAGGCCCTTTTTACAGTCGCTCAGATTGAAGATCGCCTCGCCGGGACTGACACGGGAACCGCGAAACAATTGGCAACCGCCCGTCTGCAGGCCGCAAAGGCGGATCTTGATCTGGCAGTGTATTGGAAGGAGCAGGGGAGCGTTCGCGCACCATTTAACTGTGAGGTTATGCGAGTCGGCGTCTCAGACGGGCAGATCGTGCGCATGGGCGATCCGCTCGTGACGGTCGGCGACACGACTGCCTTAGCGGTTGAGATTCCTGTCGACCGCAATGCCACTCGGGCGGGGCAATCGTTGGATATTAAAGTCGAAGACCGCTCGGTGTCGGCAACCGTCGAAACGATCTTGCCGCTGGCGGCTCGATTTGAGTCAATGCGGGAATTAGTGCCATCGGCAGCATCGGCCGTCGTTGTGGTGCCGAATACGGACGGCCGACTGCGGCCAGGGCAAACGGTCTACTCACCTCTCGTGCCGAGAGAGGCCGTCGCGGACGTGCCGAATAGTTGCATCGCGAACGCGCCGGACGGAAACCACAAGGTGCAGGTCTTGCGCAATAACGTCGTCCGCGACGTACCCATTGCCGCACTGGCGTCGGTCGGCCCGGACCGCTCATTTGTCAGCGGCGCGTTTGACGCGAATGACGAAGTGATTGAGTCGGCGTCGCCCGAATTGGCGGACGGAACAGTTGTCCGCGCGTCGGCACCGACGCTGCAGCCGCAGGTTCCCACGAAGGCCGCCACTTCCACTCACGGTCGAACGCCAGGTACCGAGACGCCGTCCGAAACGCCGAGCAAACCCTCTGGCATCTAGTGGCCGGGGAATGACCGTGCGGACATCGTGGGTATCGCACCACGTCTCGCGTCGCTTGTCGAGGCAGGGTAGCCGTCCCATACGGCTCTGGGGTCCGTTATACTTAAAGGTGTGGACGAACGTCCTCCGTGAACCATTAGGACTGACCAGAGTCGCTGCCGAGGTTTGCCGTGTCTGACGAAATCGTGATCGACGAGTACACCCTGCTCAATCACATCGCCACGGGTAGTTCGACTCAAGTATGGGAAGCGATCGAAAAAGGTGGCGGTGACCGACATTACGCCATGAAGTTGATGCTTCCCGAGGCGTTGGCCGAATCGGAACATCGGAACGTCCTGAAGCACGAGGCGAAGATTGCCGAACGCTTCGACCATCCGAATTTGATCCGGTTCCAAAAGCTGGTCATGAACAAAAAGCGCGGCTACCTCGTCATGGATTACTTCCGCGCGCCGAATTTAAAAATGCAGCTTCAATCGGAGGGTGTTTCACTCCAGATTCGCATCGTGCGTCTCTTTGAACAACTTTGTCAGGCCCTCGGATATCTTCACGATCTCGGGTGGGTTCACCGTGACGTCAAGCCGGACAACATCTTGTTTAACCGAGCGTCCGAGTTGCGGCTTATCGATTTCTCACTAACAACACGAGCCGCCGGCGCAATGTCCAAGTTGATCGGAGGCAAAGAGAAGGTCATCCAGGGAACGCGCACTTACATCTCACCTGAAACCATCCTCAAGGCGCCGCCGTCACCGCAATCCGACATCTACAGCCTCGGGATCACGCTTTTCGAGGTGCTTGCCGGAGAGCCGCCGTTTCGAGGGACGAGTCCGGATGATCTCCTGAAGAAACATCTCACGACGGCCGCTCTGCCGCCATCAGCTTTCAACGACAACGTGACTCCGGAAATGGATCGATTCGTTTTGAAGATGTTGGCGAAAAGAACCAAGGACCGACACAAAAACACGCAGGAGATGCTCGCCGAGTTTCGAAATATCAAACCGTTCAAGGAAGATCCGGGCGAATACGACCGCCGGCGCAAGCTCGAACAAGAGGAGAAATATAAACATACGCTCGACAAGTCGGGCCGTTTGGACAGCCGAGCCGATCACCTCAAACAACGACTTCTGAAGGACAATCCGGAACTGGCCAAAGAAGAAGCCGAAAAGAGAAAAAAGCAGGCCGCCGAAGAGGCCGAGAAGAAAAAAGTGCTCGCGGCCAAGCTTGCGAAAAAAACGGCCGAGGAAAAGGGGGCTCCAGCGAAGAAGGGATCGCGGGCGGCAGCCCCCGCGCCGGCCGCTCCCCCTGCGACAGTCCCTGCAACACCTCAGTCGGCGCCGATGCACGGATATCATCCTGCACCATACGGATACCCAGGACAGATGCCCGCGGGGTATCCCATGGCGGGGTACGCGCCGGGGCCGGCGTATCCGCCAATGCACGGCGGCTATCCTCAACAGACCGGCTATCCGCCCTCGACCGGCTACACCGGAACCGCCGCGGGTCCATCTTATCCCCAGACCGGATATCCCGCGGGGCAATCCCCGATGCCTTACCCGCCCTCGGCCCAGCCGCAGGGACCTTATCCACAGGGTCAACAACGTCAGGCACCCGGTTATCCACCTGGTGTTCCTGGGGTATCTCCCGGAGGGCTCCCGTATGGAAACCAAATCGGTCAGCCTTCTGGAAACCCGCAGCCAGGAGTCGGATCGCCACAAATTCCCCCGACCCAACGGCCGGCTGCGCCCGTCCCACAAACGAACGCTGGGTCCGTAAAGGCGATTGCCGATCAGCAACAGCTCTTGCAGCAGTTGCTGGGTCAGCCGGCAGCGCCTGCCCCCGGTCCACAAAATCCCGCGGCGCGTACGGCACCGTCTCAGCACGCAGCCCAGCGCCCGGCCGCGCAAGGGACCGGCGGAGATTTGCCGTTGATGGATCAATTGCCGCCTGTTAAATGACGGCTGCGAATTGCTCGTTGAAAGGAGTCACGTGTCCCTCAAAATGACTTTCGAGCTTCCATTTGAGAAGGCGATTCGCGAGCTCGAGCGACAGCTCGAGGCACTTGAGGCCGAACTCAATCCGACAGCCGCTACGCGGGAAGTCATCCGCGACCTGCGCCTTCGGATCAATCAACAGCGACGCCAGACGTTTGAGAATCTCGACCCTTGGAACATTGTCAAATACGTGGCGCGAAATGAAAAGCGCCCGCAGACGCTCGACTACATTGAACTGGTCTTCGACGAGTTCATTGAGCTGCACGGCGACCGTGCCTTTGGTGACGACCGCGCGATCGTGACCGGTTTCGCGAAACTCGACGATCAGAAGGTGCTCGTCGTCGGTCAACACAAGGGTCGCACGCTGAAGGAGCGCGAGAAGTGCTACTACGGCTGTGCCCATCCTGAGGGTTATCGCAAAGCGCTTCAAAAGATGACGCTCGCGGCCAAGTACAGACTTCCGATTATCTGCCTGATCGACACGCCGGGTGCCTATCCCGGAATCGGGGCCGAAGAGCGCGGTCAGGCTTATAGCATCGCTGTGAATTTGCGCGAGCTATCACAGCTTCCGACGCCGATGGTCTGCGTTGTGATCGGCGAGGGTGGCTCGGGCGGGGCCTTGGGGATCGGGATGGGAGATCATGTCGCCATCCTGCAGTTCGCCTACTATTCGGTGATCAGTCCGGAAGGCTGCGCGGGAATCCTTTGGAAGGACGGCAAGCGTGCCGAACAGGCCGCGCGAGCGCTCAAACTTACGAGTGCCGACTTATTGAGGATGAAGGTCGTGGACGAGGTGATCCAAGAGCCTCTAGGAGGGGCTCACCGAGATCATCGTGCGACGGCGGCAACGCTCAAGCAGTCGCTGCAGCGAGCGGTCCAGCGGCTCCTTTCCCGCTTTACAGCTCAGGGATTCATTCA
>CAYWOV010000284.1:0-5238 GCA_964459965.1 uncultured Planctomycetaceae bacterium
TTGGGATCGAACGTATCGACGTGCGAGAATCCACCCGTGAGGAAGACGAAGATTAGCTGCTTGGCCCGCGCGGGATGATTTGTCCGCCGCGGTGCCAACGGATGCCCGCCATGCATTTCGGCCGCGAGCGACAACGGCCGATACAGGCCCGCCCCGCCGGCCGCCAGGCCGAGCCCGGCGAGCTTCATGAAATCACGGCGTGGCGTTCTAACTCCGCGGTCCATCCGCAATCCCTTTGGGTTTGCAACTCAGTCGACGTACACAAACTCGTTCGAATCCAGAATCGTGCGAGAGTAGCTCAGCCACGCTTCAGACTCGGCCTTTCGTGCGTTCAAACCAGCGCGACCCGCCTCGTGCTCATAAGTTTCGAGATAATCGCAGGCGCGTTTGATCTCATGCGGCGACGCGGGTCGACCGTACGCTAGCTCGAGTGCGCGGGTGATGCGTGCCGATTGATCGTTCGATTCGCGGCACAGTCGGCCGGCAAACGCGCCGGCCGTGTCGCGGATGTATTGGCTGTTCATCAAGAACAGCGCCTGAAGTGGAACGGTTGAAGTCGAGCGCAGATCGGTCGTGGTGTTCGTGTCGGGTCCGTCGAAGAGGCCTAAGAACGGATGGCGGTGCAGCCGCTGCGTCATCAGGTAGACGCTGCGGTGATTCGACGGATAATCGGCCTTGAACGGAAAGTGCTGCGTCCAGTGCCACTCGCGGATCGGCGGAAACGGATGCGGCCCGGGCCGCGACAGGTCCAGCACGCCGCTAACGTCGAGCATGGCGTCGCGAATCGCTTCGGCGTCGAGCCGTTGGCGGTTGAACCGCCAATACCACTGGTTGGCCGGATCGATCGCCTCATCGGCCGAGTCCGAATCCGACGCAAGCTGATACGCCTTCGACTGCATGATCAGCCGGTGCAACGATTTGATCGACCAGCCATGTTCCACGAATGTCGCGGCCAGCCAATCGAGCAATTGTGGATGCGAGGGCGGACTGCCGCGCGTGCCGAAGTTCGAAGGCGTGGCCACGATCCCCCGACCGAAGTGATGCTGCCACACGCGATTGACCATCACCCTCGCGGTGAGCGGATTTCGCGGCGATGTCAGCCAGTCGGCCAGTTCCAGTCGGCCGCTTTCGTTCGGCCCGGGTGCGGGCGCCTCGCATCCTGAAAGGAAGCGGGGCGCCCCGCGCGGAACTCTCTCCCCGGGCTGGCTGGGCTCACCGTGAAGCTGAATATTGGCATCGGCAATCGGCCCTTCGCTCACCGCATAGGCCACCGGCAGCACGTCGGGCGCCCCGCGCCGTTCGAGGAATCGCAATCTCGCTTGTGTCGCCGTGAGCTTTGCCGCAATGGATTTGTCGCCCGGTTTGCATGCCTCGAGCCGCGCCACATCGTGCCGCAGCCGTGACATCTCGGCTTGATAAGCCGACATCGCGGGCGCCGCGGCGGTTGCGGGAACAAGTGCCGCGAAGTCCCGACGGCCGAATTTCATCGATTGAAATTCTTCCGAGCCTGCGTACGGGAACCGTGTGCTGTCGAAGACGCCGTAGAGCGCGTAGTAGTCGCGAGTCTTGATCGGATCAAACTTGTGATCGTGACACCGGGCACAGCGGAGCGTCATTCCCAAATAAGCCCGGCCGACCGTGTCGATCGTATCTTCGAGCGTGAGATGCCACAGTTCATAGGGCGCCGTCGCGTATCGCCGCGACAGTGCGAGAAACCCGGTGGCCACCACCCGCTCGGAATATTTGTCCGCAGGCCCACTCCGTGCCAACACGTCGCCGGCAATCTGCTCGCGGACGAATTGATCGTACGGCTTGTCCGCGTTGAATGCGTCGATGATGTAGTCGCGATAGAGCCGAGCTTCGGGCACCGGATAATCCGCGTTGTCGCCGGCCGTGTCGGCATAGCGGACGACGTCCATCCAGTAGCGACCCCACCGCTCGCCGTACTGCGGCGAACCGAGCAGCGTCTCGATCACGTCCGCGAAGGCTTCGGGCGACTTGTCGGCAAGGAAGTTGTCGACATCTTGCGGAGTCGGCGGCAGCCCAATCAGATCAAAATACGCTCGCCGTAATAGTGTTCGCTTGCTTGCCGCCGCAGCCGGCTGCAGTCGATGCGATTCGAGACCCGCATGAATGAAACAATCGATAGCGTTCGCCGACCAACCGCTCGCATCCCGCGGCGGCTCGACCTTGTGCACAGATTGAAAGGCCCAGTGAGTTTCCTTGCCGGCAGCCTTGGCTGTTTGTCGAAAGCCAACGCTTGGCGAATTCGACGGCCAAACGGCTCCGTCGTGGACCCAGTGCTCGAAATCGGCGATCACTGCGTCGGGCAATTTGTTGTCCGGCGGCATCTTCAGCTCGTCGTCTCGATAACGGATCGCCCGGATCAACAAGCTCTTATCCGGTTGCCCCGGCACGATCGCCGGCCCCGAGTCGCCGCCTTTGAGGACCGATTCGCGGCGCTCGATGCGGAGATTGTTCTCGGTCTTCTTTTCGCCGTGACACTTAAAGCAAGTCGTCACCAGCACGGGCCGAATCTTCGTCTCGAAGAACGCCTCGCGTTCTTCCGACCGCGCCGCGTTGGCGTCGGCCCGCGCCGAAGCGGCCAGCACTCCGCACAAAAGCAACGCAAGTGGCACGCGGAAGCGCATACGGCTCGTCACCCGTGACCGATAAACATATTCTGATGCGAGGCATCATATCATGGGCGAAGTTCGAACAAAACCGTCGGGCCGATTGCTGCAAGCTTCTGGATTGGGCGTTCGAAACTAGTTTCCTAGAACGCCAAACTCCGGCGGCCGAATCCCAAACGTAGTCATCAGCCGCCCGTTACCGGCGACGACTCTGTGAACTCGGCGTTCTCGGGCTCGTAGACAAGCGCCCAGGCAAATCGGCCGGCGAACAGCAGCACGCCGAGCGTGAAGCCGAGGAAGACGAGAAACGTGGCCAGCTCAGGGACGATCAGCACGGCGGCCATTGCCCCGTAGAGTCCACGTTCGAGCAGGTAGTTCGACATCGCCAGGGCATCGCATATTTGGGGCGGCTTAGTCCCGAAATGGAGCAGCCCGGATCATCGGGCCCCATCTTCGATTCTATTCAGGCCCGCAAACCGTTGTCCAAACGAAAATGCATCCGCGCAAAATGAATTCGTGATCGCAGTGACTCAACGGCCTAGGACCCCGAGTCGTCCTGAACCTTTGGTTCCTGATGGAACTCAGCCCAGCGTTGCCAGGCGTAGGTCCATTCCATCCACATCCGCATGACGGACCACAAGAGCCGCATGCGAGAGAGGTGTTCGGGAGGAAGGCGGGTTTGGCTTGAGCTGGAGGAACGAACGGCGTCGGCCAGGTTCCAGCGCTCTCCGAGGGCGCGGCAGAGGCCGTCGGCGGTCAAGTCGGCCTTTTGCGGATTGCCATCGTTGGCAGGCTCTTTCAACAATTCGGCCGCGTCGGCCATCACGAAGAGTTCGAAGAGCCGGCCTCGGAAAGGATCGATTTCGAGAGGCCGCCCAGCCTCCTCGGCATCGCGCACCACGCGATCGATTTGTTCAATGATGCTCTTTGCCAGCGATGGCTCGTACGATGTTGGTGTGCGCATTGCCTGGCTCACGCGTCCCGGAAGACAGCGTGCCCATTTTTTGCTCGCCTTGCCACTCAAATCGGGTCGGAAACCGTTGTTCCCTTTTGAACCGGATTGAGCGGGAATTGCGGATCGCGAGAGGACCTCAGCGGGCTTACACCCGCCACTCGTCCAATTGTACCCGCGAGAGGCATCTCGTTCACGGGGATCACACCATCGTTTTGCTCAAAATAACGGCGCGCGCCGATGGTGCGGCATCGAGCGGTGGGGAAAAAGGGGCAAAGCAAGCCGTTGCGACAGCGCGATGCGAGGTTTTTTGGGGGAGGCCTCGCGTCCTTTTTCCAACACCCCCCAAAAAGCAAAGAACTCCGTGCGACCACTGGAGCCAGCCCTCAAATCGTCAATCGCGGCGAGTTGCCGTATCGCACTGATACCCCAATGCTGGCGCGGCTCGACGGGCTTCCGGACTGACGCTCAGGCCAGAAGCGGCCCTGCCGACGCATCGCGACAACGGCGACCCCAATCATCACTTGAGGCCGGGCGTGGCGTAGGCCCAAGCGGAGTGCGGGAATAGGAAGTAAACTCCCGTGATCGCACCGGCTTCCGCGAGGCCGGCCTCGAGGTTGAGGGGGATCTGGTAGATCAACTTCGGCGAACATTCGCCCGGACGATAGAAGCCGAGTGGATAGACGCCACTGTGCGGCGGGTCGATCACCATCTGATAGGGCAACCCGGCCGTTTGAACGGTCATGCGCCCCATCGAGACGAACGGCTGGATGAAGAAGGGCCACGAATGACCGTAACGCTCGAGTTGCACGTCCTCGAAATACAGCGGGTTGTAACAGATATTTGAGGCCTGCCAGGCGTAAACGCTGGGGGCATAAGTCCGCGGCTGCCATTGCGCGTCCGAGAGCGTGATTTCCTTCGGGCAATCGAGGATTCGGCCGTCGCGCGTCTTGCAGGGCTTTCCGTCCGGCGTGGGGCACTGGTTCTCACACGGATTTTCTTTGGCAATTCTCGGATCCGGCTCATAGTCGATGAACGGAAGAATCTGCGTCACTTTGGGAAGCTCGCTGGGCTTTTTGACCTGCTCGAGCGAGGGCGGCGAACCGTATTCGGGAGTCGCTCCCGGGGTGGCCCGGAAATCGGTTCCACCGGGCATTTGCGCAGGCGTAAGCGGTCGCTGGGCCACCGTCTCTGGTGCCGGCAGGGGCACATTGGACGGGGGCAAAAAACCCGAGCCATCGGGTGGCCCGGCCTGCTGCGGCGCGGGACCGATCTCAAGCGGAGGCAGCGGAGGCAGAGACGGATCGTTTGGTTTCGGCACGGCGTCCTGCGCGGAGGCCGAGCGCAAGCGTTGGCTGCGGCGGACCCAGCGTTCGGCCGTGGGATAAGGAGATTGATATTGCGGTTGTGCGTTGGGCGCCGCGGGCGCGACGGCGGCCGGCGCTTGCGTCGCGGGAGCATAGTAATTTGGATCGTCGGCCCGTGCGGCAGAAGTGCCGGCAGCCAGGGCCGCGAGCATCAGGCCGCCGGTCAGCCGTTTGACAAGGCCTTGCGAGCTAGCCGACCTCGATCCCGGCGTGCTCAGCCGTGTAATTTGGAGCTTCTTGCGTGATTGCGATGTCATGCGGATGGTTCTCCCTAACCGTTGCCGGC
>CAYWOV010000285.1:0-5237 GCA_964459965.1 uncultured Planctomycetaceae bacterium
CCTGCCGGGCCGTACGGCTCAATGGGAGCGGCGAGGCCAGCAATCCGCGGACCTCGTCCAGCAAGCCCTCTTTCAACATCGCTTCGACGCGCCAGTTGATGCGCTCATGAAGCCACGCTCGCGGCGGGCTCAGCCAAAAGACGTTTTGCGGCCGCTTTTCCGGCGGAAGCGCAAGTTGTCGCTGGAACTGCGAGAGCGGCACGCCTGTGCGGGTGTAGACCTCAAGTGCACGGATGATCCGCCGGATGTCGTGCCGATGAATTCTGTCAGCGGAGGCCGGATCGACACAACGCAACCGGCCGTGCAGTTCTTCCCGAGTGAGCCGAAGGGCATCGGCCTCCAAGTCTCGACGCAGTTCCAGATCGGCCGACGGCCCCTCGAAGACGCCTCGCAACAGACTCCGCAAATAGAGTCCCGTCCCACCGACAAAGAGCGGCACACGGTCCCGCGCGATGATCTCCTGGACCACGGTCGCGGCCGCGCCGACGTACTCTGCCACGCTGAACTCCTCGTGCGGCTCCAGCACGTCGATCAGGTGATGCGGGACGATTTGGCGGAGTTGAAGCGACGGCTTGGCGGTCCCCACGTCCATGCCGCGATAAAGCGACATCGAGTCGAGCGACACGATCTCGGCGTTGATCCGATGTGCTAGTTCAACTCCCACCTCCGACTTTCCGACGGCGGTCGGTCCCGCCAAGAACCAGCAGTGCTTCAGAATTTCGTTCGACAGATTCATGCCAATCGCCGTCGTGGTCAAAGCGCCAAAAAGGAGATTAACAGGAGCGAACGGAGATAACAGAGAAAGCCCCTCTGTTGCCACCGTTTCCTCCTGTGAAAGCGACTTCGAGAACGAGACACGAGCCTGCGGAGTTTTTTTCAAGTTCGCAGTGCCGGGCGGACGAGGATCCGTTGGCAGGAGGTTGCAGCGACATGGATGTCGGTGCGCGCATCGGATTTCGGGAATTGTCGCGAACGGAAATCGCGCCGGCCGCTCAGCTGCTCGCGCGAGGCATGGGCGACAATCCGATTCTCGTCCAGGCCTTCGGGCCCGATCCCGAAAAACGGCAGCGACGACTCGACCGGTATTACGCCCAGGTCGTGCCGTTCATTCAGGCCAAGGGCGGATTCTTGGGTGCATTCGCCGGCAGCACGCTGGTCGGCGTGATCGGCACGTTGCGACCCGGTTTCTGCCAGCCCGGTCCGATGGATGCGCTGCGATTTGTGCCGTCGCTCTTGGCGAACAACTCGCCGGCGGGGGCTCTCCGCGTCAAGCGCTGGCTCGATACGTGGGCGCGGCACGATCCGCGCGAAGACCACTGGCACGTCGGTCTGCTCGCGGTCGACTCGGACATGCAAGCACGAGGCGTCGGCACGAAGCTGATGACCGAGCACTGTGCCCGAATGGACACCGTCGCCGCGACCTCGTATCTCGAAACCGACAAGGCGATCAACGTTCGGTTCTACCAGAAGTTCGGCTACAAAATTGCCGGTCAGGCTCCCGTGCTGGGTGTCTCGAATTGGTTCATGAGACGAGGAGCGAGGGTCGAGGGCAGACGGGAGACGCAGGAAGGCAAAACTCAATCGTTGGCCGCTAACGATTAGCCACTTCCGCGAGAAATTCCTTCGCGAATTTCTCGTCTTTGGCGAGATGCCGGTGCACCAGCGCGAGCGTTTTGCGGATGCGTTGCACGGTCTGAACCATGGGACCAGTCAACCGCTCGATGATTTCATTTGGTGCGTGCTGCTCGAGTTCGCGGAGCGTTTGAACTTTGAGGAAATCGAAGATTTCCCGCGCCTGATAGTCCTTCTGAAACAGCAGATCGAGCCGCGCGTCGGCCGAGACTTTTACTCGGCCGAGTGACGCCGGGCCCTTCCGGGCGACCGTACGAGGTTTCTTGGCGGCAGGAGACGCTTTTGCCGCAGCGCGGGGGACTTTTTTCGACGTGGGTTTCGCCGCGGCTTTTTTTGCCGCTTTCCGAACCGGAAGGGGCGCTGAGGGTCGCTTTTTCTTAGCGACCTTTTTCGCGACCTTTTTCAGGGCGCCCATGCGGCGACTCCGTCAGGCGACTCCCAGCTCGAGAGCCGTGCGGACGATTTCCTCTTTGGTCATCAGACCGCAAAGATCGGAGAGGAAGCCGGCGGACATCGACCAACGACCCAGCGCGTCGAACATCACGTCGAAGCGGTTGTCGTCGAGGCCAAATTGCCGTTTCGATTCGGCCGCCTCTTCCGGCGGCATGTCCTCGAACTGGCTGATCATGAGGAAGTCGCCGTCGCTGGCGAGGTTCAAATGCAGGGCCCGCAGTTCGGCGGCGAGAGATTGGTCGATTTTGACGGCCACGGACTGCGGTCCGCCAGCCGTGTAGCGGCTGATGACGGTTGGATCCTGTTCGACAATCCGTGCCGATGTTTCGCAGACGGCGTAGATCACGCTTTCGTCAAGCAGGTCAGCCACGAACTTTTCGGAAGCGGCGTGCTTCCGCCAGGTCTCGGCCAAGAGGTCGAGCTGGACATGCGGAGGCACAGCCCGCAGAAACGGGACCTCCGTCAAAAAGCCGAAGCAATCGGCCGTGTAATTGCCAATCTGCTGGGCGAGGCAGATCCGCTCGAGCGTTTCTTGAAACGCCACGCGGAAGGCAAAATAGCTGAGACCCGTCTGCGGCAAGGTGTCTGTCTGGATGGCAAGCATGAACTCCATGCTCACTTAGCGAGGCACCAAACACAACAGTAAATCTGCAGAAATTCTTGCCTCGGCTGAGTGGTCTTCGCAACGTCTCGATCCGATCGGCAGCGCCTGAATGGACCGCCCGAAAGTCAGTCTTTCCGCAGGTTGCCGCGCCGCAACCAGGCGTTAAACTCGTACCGGATTAGGATGGCTGGAGCATGAAGGTTGAGTAAGAAATGCCAGAACAATCGCCTTCGTCTTCCAGCCCTCGCCCTTTGCTCGATTCTGGGGAGACCCTGTCTTGCGTATAGCCACTATTCAGGCGTCCGGCGGCCCGGTCGTCGTCGGCGTACATTCTGATTCGGGAAGTGACCGGTATGTGGACCTGCGGGCAGCCGATCCGGGCCTGCCGCCGACTTTGGTCGGCATTCTTGCCGCATCAGGCGGCCTCGATCGGGCCCGAGCCGCTATGGCGCAAGGTCTTGCGGCCGGCCGATTTGTCACCGGAACCCTCCTGGCTCCGATTCCCAGGCCGCCGAAGGTGCTGTGCATTGGACTGAACTACCGTGATCACGCCAAGGAGACCGGCGCGACGATTCCGAGCGAGCCGATCGTCTTCAGCAAGTTTGCGACGGCCATCATTGGTCCGGGCACTCCGATCGTGCTTCCCCGCGTTTCCCAAAAGGTCGATTACGAGGCGGAACTCGTGGTCGTGTTGGGGCGAGGCGGCAAAAACATCGCGGCGGCCGACGCCCTTTCGTACGTTGCCGGTTACATGAACGGGAACGATGTTTCGGCCCGCGATTGGCAAACTGAAAAGCCGGGCAAACAATGGCTGCTCGGCAAAACGCCCGATACGTTTGGGCCGACCGGACCCTACCTTGTCACGGCTGACGAGGTTGCCGATTCGCGCAAGCTATCGATCCGACTCCGCCTCAATAGTCAGACCATGCAGGACTCGTCGACCGCCGAATTGATCTTTGGCGTCGAGCAACTGATTGCGCACATTTCACAACTCGTCACGTTTGAGCCGGGGGACCTGATCTTCACCGGAACGCCTCCTGGCGTCGGCGTCGCACGAAAACCCCAGGTGTTCCTGAAGGCCGGCGATCAGGTGGAGATTGAAATCGCCGGCCTCGGTATCCTGACAAATCCCGTCAAAGCAGAATGACGATCGGCTAGCCGAGGTTTCACAAACGAGGAATTGATGCCCGATACCGAGTGGATCCTCTACGGGGCCAACGGCTATACCGGCCACTGCATCGCAGAGGAGGCGGTCCGCCGGCGTTTACGACCGCGCCTGGCGGGGCGGAACCAGACAGTGCTTGCAGAATTGGCTGCGCAATGCGGCCTTGATCACCAGGCTTTCGCCTTGGACGATCCGGCGATCATCCGTGAGTCCATCCGCGGCGCAAAAGTGATCCTGAACTGTGCCGGACCTTTTTCGGCAACAGCCCGCCCCTTGATCGATGCGTGCCTGGCCGAACGCGTCCACTATCTCGATATCACGGGCGAAGTCGATGTCATCGAGGCAGCGGCCCAGCTTGGCGAAAAGGCGAAGGCAGCGGGGGTCATCTTGTTGCCGGCAGTCGGCTTTGACGTCGTGCCCAGCGACTGCCTCGCCAAGACGTTGTCGGAGAAGCTGCCCGACGCCAGTCGGTTGCACTTGGCCTTTTCTGCGGGAGGTTCGCCCAGTCCTGGGACGGCAAAAACAATGCTCGAAGGAGCGGCCCAAGGCGGCCGCGCTCGCGTGAACGGTCGAATCGAGCGCGTGCCGCTGGCTTGGAAAACACGCGAGGTGCCCTTTCGCGACGGCCCACGAATTGCGATGACAATTCCTTGGGGCGACGTCGCCAGTGCGTATTATTCGACAGGCATTCCAGACATCGAGGTCTACGTGGCAACTTCTCCACGGCAGATCGCGACGCTACGACGCTGGGGATGGCTCATGCCGGGCCTCGCCATTGGACCGGTGCAGTCGCTGGCAAAGCGTTTTATTGAAAAGCGGATCGCCGGTCCGTCGGCGGCCAGCCGCGAACGCGACGGGGCTTCGCTGTGGGGCTGCGTGGAAGATGCCCAGGGTCGCCAGGTTGAAGGAACGCTCACAACGCCGAATGGGTACACCCTGACCGTGACGACGGCACTGGCCGCGGTCGAGCGGTTATTGCAATCTCCACCTCGCGCGGGCTTTTTGACGCCTTCGCTGGCCTTCGGCGCGAACTTCATCACGACGTTCGCTGGTTGCGACTTGCACTGCGCCTAAGCCTCCTGCGGCGTGCCTTGCGTCCGATCTGCCACTTGGGGTGCGGACCAAAGCGGGTCACTTCGCACCCGCGGTTACGGACCAATCTCCCAGCCATGCTGCCAGTAATTGGTGCTGAAATAAGCCAGGTAAGCCGCAAGAGCCCAACATGCGATCGCGGATAAGATCGCAGCGCGGAGAATACGATAATGCAACAGGGGCGCGGCCCCGGCGGCTGCGAGCAATCCGTAGCACGGCAACAGTCCCACCGTGTATGTCGCCTTGGCCGTACTCAGGACCGGGAGCCCGATATAAAGATCGACGATCGCA
>CAYWOV010000286.1:0-5225 GCA_964459965.1 uncultured Planctomycetaceae bacterium
TGTTGGGCTGGCCCAAAGCGCCGGGATTCGGGTCGCTCGGCGAGCCGGTCGTTACGAGCGGTGTCGGCAGCGGAGCGTCTTTCGTCCACCATGCCAGATACTCGGAACGGATCCAGAAGCGAGTCGGGCCCATGGGTTCGAACGGGATCAAGAGGGGCCGCGGTTCCGGCGGCACGTAGACGGGCGGGACATAAGTCCGCGGCTCTGGATAATACGGCGAACCACCCGGTGGACCGGGCGGCATCCCCGGCGGCGGTCCAGGCGGACCAATCGGGGATCCTGGCCCCGGAGTGCCCGGAGCACTGAAGGGCGGCTCCGATTCCAAAGGCGGCGGCGCCGGACTGGGTGCCTGCAGTATTGGGTCTCCGCTCCCGCCGTTCCATGACGGGGCGGCCGGAGCCGCTTGCGACAAGCCGGGTGCAGGAGGCGGATTCAGGGCTGGCGCATCAAACGGCGGCGCATCGCCAGTTTGGGCGAACGCAGACGTCCCAAAGAGCAACGCCGTCGCCGTGAACAACCCGACGTTAAAGGACCTGACAAGCATCTCGATCCTCACACGAATGGTTCTGACAGGGACGAGGTTTTACGCCAAGTCAGGAAGTGAGAACAGGCCGATTCTTCGGCATCCGAGACGTGTCAAGACGAATCGGCAAGTTCTGCCGATTACAAGTCTGACAGGCAGCACGACGCATCGTGCTTAGAGCGCGTCGGCGGAGTTTTCCAAGGCAGATTTCGGCAAGACGCGACGCGCCCAATTACAGAAAATTGCGCGACGAACAGCCGCACCCATTTGCTTCCCATCACCGTTTTGGACGGCTATAGTGCGATTAGGCACTCACAGTAGCCTGTGATCAGCCTCCAGGACGTATCTCCTTCCTCGATCTCCTCCAGAGAGCATGCCAATCATGAACAATGCCCCATCTGCACGCCGACTTACCAAGCTTGCCTCGCTTTTCGCCGTCGTCTCGTTCGCGTTATTTGCCACGGCGCAAGCTGAAGATGAGCCATGCAATTATCCGCCCAAGTCGGCGATCGGCCCCGATGGCTGGATCAATCTTTTCGACGGCAAGGATCTCAATGGCTGGAAACTAAGCGACGTGAAACGGAGTAAGGTTCACGTTGAAGATGGCAAGATTGTCATGGGCGGGCCAACATCGCACCTTTTCACCGACTGGCAGTTCAAGAATTTCATCCTCGAAGCAGACGTAATGACGACGCCCGGCAGCAACTCGGGCATCTATTTCCACACGCATTATCAGGCGAGCGGTTTTCCGAAGACGGGTTACGAATCACAGGTGAATGTCAGCCACCGCGACCCCGTCAAGACGGGGAGCATTTATCACTGGGTCAAGTTGTACGAGACGCCCGCACAAGACAACAAATGGTGGAAGCAGACGATTATTGTCGAGGGAAAACATGTCGTCGTCAAAATCGACGACAAGCAAGTCGTTGACTGGACCGAGCCGGCAGACGTTGGGAATCGCCTGGAAAAACTCGGCTGCGGAAGCTTCGCACTTCAGTCCCACGACCCGAAGAGCGTGACGTACTACAAAAACATCCGCGTCAAACCGCTGCCGGAGTGATGGGCTTTCGCGGCACGAAACTATGATTCTTCGTATCGCGCCACGATGACGGTCACGTTGTCGCGTCCGCCGGCCTCGAGCGCCTGAGCCACCAGGCGCTCGGAGGCGGCTTTCGGATCCTGCTCACTCTCGAAAGTCGCAGCGATCCGCTTGTCGGAAACACCTCGCGTCAAGCCGTCTGTTGCAAGCAGCAGGATATCGCCCGCTTTTAGCGCGTGCTTGTGAACTTCCGCGCGGACGCCCGGCGTACGTCCACCGATCGCGTTCGTAATGATATGGCTGAAGCGGCGACGGTCGGCCGCGGTCGGCGAAGCGGTGCCGTTGCCCGATAGAATCTCCGCCAACGTGTGATCGTGCGTCAATTGCATGAGTTCGAATGCGCGATAAATGTAGCAACGACTGTCGCCGGCGTGGGCCACGAATAAGTGAGCCCCGAGGCTATAGCAACGGTCAAAGTAGTCCCCATCCCGTTCCATTCGGGATGCTCCGCGCTCTCCTCAAAAACACGCGCGTCGGCTTGCCGCAGCGCGGTTTGAAACTCCGCCAGCACCTTTTCGGTTTCCGGGCCCTTCAATTGAAAAAACCATTTGAGCTTGTTGGCAAGGAATGCCTCGATTGATTCCACGGCAAGCGCGCTGGCCTGCTCGCCGGCAGGAGCGCCGCCAAAGCCGTCGGCGACCAGGAAGACGTGTCCCTCATCTTTGGCGCAGAGAGTAGCCGACTGGGCAAGACTCGATTGCTGAATTCCGACGGCCTTGGTCAAGGTGGCGATCAGGAATTGGTCCTCGTTCGTCTCGCGGACGGCTCCCTTGTCCGTCATGCCAAAGCTACTCACGCGAAGTTCTCGTCCGGTGCCTTTGAAATCCGGCACAGGCGACGGACAGGGAACAAGATCGGTAGACGGCGTCATGGGGTGGGCCCCCTTCTGGCACGTCCCAACTCCCGCGTTTCAGTTTGCGGGGCGTTGCGAAATGCGGTGAATCGAACGCCTGACCACACCGATCAGGGTCCAGCCCGTTAGCATGCCCACGAAGTAGTCGATTCCGATCAGGAGAGAAAGTGGGCAGCTTACGCTGCGGTCAAGGTAGCGGAGCGTGACAGCTTCCTGGTTCTGAAAGGCGAAAACCGCCGTCGCCCCGATCAACACCAACAAAATGATTATGTAGAGCCAACGCATGGCACAGCCCCTATTAGGAAGGCAAAAGGAAACCGACTTGGGCTCTCCTCCGTGGCGTCGCAAACCTGGTCGATCTTTGAGATCCGGGAAGGCTGCATCTTCCGTGCCACGACGCCCTAGGTAGAAACTCCAATACGCTCCTTGGTTGTCGTTGGCAAGTTGCGGCGAAAGCTTGCCCTGTTAAAAACGACATACAACACACGCAGCACCAACAGCGACATGATCATCGCGCCGATCACGCCGCCGATGACAACAGTGGCAAGCGGCCGCTGCACTTCTGCTCCCATCCCGTCGCTAAAGGCCATCGGCAAGAAGCCCAAGCTCGCAACGAGGGTCGTCATCAGCACGGGGCGCAAGCGAATAATCGCCGCCTGCGTGACCGCGTCGTCGAGCGCGAGCCCCTTTTGCCGAAGCTGGCGGATGGTCGAGACGAGGATCATATCGTCGAGAACCGCGACGCCTGACATGGCGATGAAACCGATGGCTGCCGAGACCGAAAAGGGCATGTCCCGCAGCCAAAGTGCGAAGATCCCGCCGACCCACGCGAAGGGAATTCCCGTGAAGACTCGCAGTGAATCGACGAGATTGCGGTACGTCGCATAAAGCAGTCCAAAGATCAGCACCAAGACGAGCGGCACGACGATCATCAGTCTCGTCTGCGCACGCTGGAGATTCTCAAACTGTCCGCCGTATTCGATTCGGTAGCGGCCCGACGGAAGCGACACTTTGTCGGCGATTTTCTGCCGGGCTTCCGCGACGAAGCTGCCGAGATCCCGTCCGCGCACGTTGGCCGTAACGGTGAGCCGGCGCTGGCCCCATTCCCGCGTGATCGTCGAGGGGCCTTCGACGACGGAGACCTTCGCCAGCCGGGACAGGGGAATCCGCTCACCGGAGGCGGTCGGAACCAAGAGCGAGCCGATGGCCTCGGGGCTTCGACGAGACTCGTCGACCAGTCGCGCGACAAGCGGGAAGCGAAGCTGTCCTTCGACGACGTCGCCGAGCGGCTTGCTGCCGATCGCCTCAACAAAGTCCAGAACCGTCTTCGACGGAACGCCGTACCGAGCGACCTGCTCCTGGTCGATTTTAATCTCGAGCATTGGCTGCCCAGTCAGCTGCTCGGTGTTGATATCGGCGGCCCCAGGGATTGAATGCAGGACAGCCTCGATCTCGGCTGCCTTCTTGGTCAGCACGTTGAAGTCGTCGCCGAAGAGTTTGACGCCCAAGTCGGCCCGCACTCCCGAAACCATCTCGTTGAGCCGCATTTCGATCGGCTGCGAATAGGCCAGGCGCTGGCCGGGCAAGTCGCGCAGCGTATGGTCGAGCAGTTCGGTGAATTCGGCCTGAGTGTGGCACTTCGTCCACTGCGGTCGCGGCTTGAGCGTGACGAAGACGTCGGTCAGCTCGACTCCCATCGGATCGGTGGCGATCTCAGCCGTGCCAATGCGGCTCCAAACGTGATCGACCTCGTCGGGGAACGATTTGCGGATTACCTTTTCCATTTCGGTGTTGTAGCGGATCGACTCGGCCAGATCGGTTCCCGCCAACCGCACCACGCTGATCGCGACGGCCCCTTCGGACAACCGCGGCACGAACTCCGACCCCAGGTTCGGCGCAATCATGCCAAAGGCGATGACCAGCACTCCCGCCGCGAAGCCGATCACGGGCAGCTTGTGTCGCATCGTAAACCGCAACACCGGACGATAAATCGCGTGCACGATTCGCATCAGCCAGGGCTCGCGGGTTTCGATTCGCCGCGGAAGGAACAGGCTGGCCAAAACGGGCATCAGCGTGATCGACAGGATCATCGAGCCTACAAGCGCGAAGATGACGGTGAGCGCCATCGGCCGGAACAGCTTGCCTTCGACTCCTTCCAGAGTGAGGATCGGAAGGTAGACGATCATGATGATCAGCTCGCCAAAAATCGTCGGCTTGCGGACTTCGACGGCCGCGTCGCGAATAATTTCGATGCGGCTCTTGTTGCCGCCCGATTCGCTGGCCAGGTGACGAACACAGTTCTCGATCATCACGACGGAACTATCGACAATCATCCCGAAGTCGATCGCCCCCAAACTCAGCAGGCTGGCGGCGATGCCGAAGCGCAACATGCCGCAGAACGCGAACAGCATCGAGAGGGGAATGGCTGCCGCCACGATCAGCGCGGCGCGAAGATTGCCGAGGAACGTGAAGAGTACGGCAACGACCAAGAGCCCGCCCTCGAACAGGTTCTTCCGCACGGTGTCGATCACGAAGTCGACGAGTTGAGTGCGATCATAAACGGGCAAGACTTGCACATTTGGCGGAAGGCTCGGCACAAGCGATTTAAGTTTGTCCTTCATCGCCAAAGTAACGGTGTGGCTGTTCTCACCCATGAGCAGAAAGCCCAGGCCTAGGACGACTTCGCCGTGGCCGTCGGCCGTAACGGCCCCGCGGCGGATTTCGTGGCCGATCACCACGTCGGCCACGTC
>CAYWOV010000287.1:0-5213 GCA_964459965.1 uncultured Planctomycetaceae bacterium
TTGGCACTCGAATGGTGTTGAATCCGCATTGGACCAATTATTTAGCCGCCACACCTGTGCTTTCGCCCCAATAATGAACCGCCGTCGGGGCAACCGTTGAGACTGTGCCCATGACGAACTTTTCCGCGGCGTGATCGCTATGAGCGTTGGTTAGGAAGAGCACCCGTCGGAAGCGTTGAGAGCGAAGTGCAATTCACGTGCCTGCTACGGGATTACTCGAAACATGGGAGATAGCGCAGAGGTCCCACAGGGAGCCACGACGCGTCGCGCAGCTCTTGGTTCTGGAAGTAATTTGACCGTGCCCCTGCCAAAAACTTAACAAAATGACCGGGCCAACAACGATCCGCGCTATCCTGCTCGTTGCTTTATCCGGAATTGCGGCGTGCAGCATCCCGTCCAGTCGCCCAGTGCCGGTCACTGAAGATCAGAGCGGCATGGCCATCTGGATTTCGCGGATGTGGTCGCGAGGGGGTGGCAATTGGCCGAGTACGCCGTTCGGAACGAAACCCTTGCGGGTGTAAAAGGCGATCGCGGCCGCATTCGTCTCCGCCACGTCCAGCAGCAAGCGATTCAGCTCTTGGCCTTTCGCCCATTCAATGACGGCGTCGACGAGGTCCGATCCAACGCCGCGACGCCGCGCTTCGGGCGCCACCCACATCGAAATCAAATAGCCCCTCTCTTTGATGTGATCATGATATGCACCCCGCACCAACCCCAGGTCGCATCCGCCCGAGGTCGCCACAAATGTGGCTAACTGCTCAAGCTGGCGTTCCCAGTTTTCGGGAGGCCGGCTGGCAGCGTCATCGAAAGTCGACGCGAAAGCATCGGGAGCATCTTTGAGGGCACGCAGCCGTATCTCACGCAGCCGTGCTTCCGCGCCGACATACAGACGTTCGATCAGCATGGGCAGCAATCTGGTTTCTCTCAAGTGTTCGCGGACTGTTGTCTGACCGGCCATGCCAGCACGATGATCAGATGCCTCACCCGACTTTGGCCCAGAAGCGTGCCATAATCAGTCTAGCGAACCCACGCGAGCGCCGAGTATCAGTTATTTGTGTGTTTCAGCGAGACGGTCACTCACGATTTAGCGCACTTCTATCTCGACGGGCAGCGTATGGTTGACCATGTATGCTTTCTTGTCCACATCGTGTGAGGCCGGCTGCTGACGTCCTCTGGCGTCCGTCGCGCGGGACATGAGTGTGTATTTGCCGGCCGCCTTGGAAACGTCCCAGCGGAATTCCCAAAGTCGCCACGCAAACCGCACCGGGTTGCCGAGCAATCGGGCCTCCCCCCACTGCTTCCCGCCATCCGTGCTCAGCTCGACTCTTGAGATCTCCGCTCCGTCCGACCAAGCGGCTCCAAACACGCGATAGGTCGCGCCCGCGCGAATCGCTTCATTTCGTGTCGGGCGGGCGATCTCCGACTTGATCTGCATCTCTCGGACAGGCACCGAGACTGGCTCGCCGGAGTGACGCTTCCAATACGCGTACTCGGCCGTTTGCCAGTACCCGGCGAACGGACTGTCGACCACCTCAATACTCGTCAGCCATTTCACGGACGCCACTCCGTACCATCCCGGCACAATTGCTCGCAGAGGAAAGCCATGCTCGACGGGAAGATCTTCTCCGTTCATTTGATACGCGAGCACGACTTCCGCCTGCCGTGCCTTTTCGAGCGGAAGGCTCCTCGAGAAATGGAGCTCTCCGGGCGATTTTGGTTCTTCCGTCAGTTGCCCCTTGTCCGCACCGTTGAGAATGACCTCCACCGCGCCCTCTCGAATTCCCGCGCGGCCAAGAATTGTGGAGAGCCGCACCCCGGTCCATTCCGCCGTGCTCACTCCGCCCAATTCCCAGAGGACGCCTCTGGCTTTCGGAATGAGAAACACGCGGCTATTGCCGGCACATTCGATTGTCGCCGCAACGGTCGTTCTCGGAAGCTGGCGAAGCTCTTCGTATTTCAACGACAGCGATCTCTCGACGCGCCCCGTGCAGCGTAATTTCCAACGATCTCGGTCAAGTGTCGGAATGGGAAAATGCGTCCGCACGAAAAACTGATTGTTCGGAGTTTGAAATCCGCTAAGATCGGCGAACGGATATTCCAGATTCAGCGGCTGCCTCTCGCGCGTAATGAGCCCGGCAAATCCCGGCTGAGAGCGCCGGTCGCGCTGCCCGAACGCGTGCGAGTTTTTCGGCAAGCTCCGGGAGGCAAGAACGGCTGCGCCGGACGCCAGGCTCGTCATAAACTGCCGACGCGAGCCGTTCTGTGGCGGGAGAGGCATTGCCATCTTTGAATTCCTTCACCCGGTCTTTATCGAACGGGGAAGCGGACAAAGTCGACATCCGGGAATCTCTTATTCTTACCTTCCCGATGACCAGGCGGAAAAAACTTACTGCGTCTCGCCGAATGCGTACAGATTCCCTTCCGTGCGCACATAGATTCGTCCGTCGACCAGTGCGGGCGTCGCGACGATCGACTCGCCAAGATTGTTTCTCGCCAGGACCTGGCACTCGTTGCCTGCTTTGAAAACCACCAGAACACCATTGTAGGAGGAGGCGTACACGTTGCCGTTTCCGGCGACAGGAGACGCGTAGAAAAAACCACCAGTCCCCAGCCGCTGCCGATAGAGGATTTTGCCGGTCTGGGCCTGGTAACAGGAGGCAATGCCACCGTTGGCCACCACGTAGAGCCGGCCCTGGTAGTACAATGGGGACGGCACTTCCGGCAAGGCCCGCTTTTCTTTCCAGGCGACTTGGGCCTTGTCGAGCTCCCCTCGGCCGCCCGGCCGGACCGCGACCATGGCGCTTTCACGTTGAGCGATCGCCTTGACGGCCGTGTCCCATTCCTCTCGACTGAGCTGGCTATCGCGGTTCTTGTCGATGAAGGGGAACATGTCCTCCATGACGATGTTATCGTTCGGGTCCGGACTGCCGCGATCGAAGAACAGCAGGTTTTTCGGCACTTCGTTCTGACCGAGCAATCCATCTTTGTTGGCATCGTACTTCTTGACCAGTTCGTCGAAGTCAGGAAACTTCATGCGATCTTCCGGGTCACCGCCTGGGAAATGGGCGACCGCGAAGATCAGGCCCTCGCCCAACGCCGGCGAAGGAATCCCGCCTCCGACAAGTCCACCGACCCACCACAGCTCCGCGCCGTCCTTGAGATCGTAGGCAACCACCCCTCGAGGCTGGACCAGGATAATCTCCGTCACCTGGCCGTTCTTCCGCAGTAAGGGGGTCGCGTAGCCGGCGCCGAATCGGGGATGATCCTTCTTCCACGCCGTCGCTCCAGTCTCCCGCCGCACAGCCAACAGGGAGGCCGCCTTGCCCTGGCACGTTAGCAGGAGCAAATCGCCAGCGAGAATCGGCGAGCTGCCGGAGCCGAATGTCGTCCCAGGCGCCGGCAACGGCTTCTTCCACAGTTCTTCGCCGTCTCGATCGTAAGCCAGCAAGCCGTAGGACCCGAAGTAAACGTAGACGTGATTGCCATCGCACACGGGAGTGGGCGTCGCGGGCCCATTGGTGGGATGAAGTGACGTTTCAATCTTGGCGACGGAAGGCGCAACTCTTCGCCACAAGATCTTGCCCGTCCGCCGCTCAAGGCAGAACGTTTCAAGAGTGTGCTTCTGCTTCTCAAACGCGGTCAGATAGATCCGCTCTCCCCACACGGCCGGCGAGGAATTGCCCGCAGGCAAAGGCGTTTTCCACAGCACATGCGAACCCGGGCCGAAGTGGACCGGATACGCCGATCCTTCTAACGCGACCCCCAGAGCGTCGGGTCCCCGAAATTGCGGCCAGCGAAGCTCATGTGTCGTGGGTTCCGCGGCCGGCGCGGTTTCGGCACCCAGACAACTCATCCCGGCGGCCAGTAACCAGACGAATCGCCACATGCGCATGCTCCATGAACTGGTGAGCGGAGGTTCACGAGGATTGGCTTTGACCATCCTGACGCGCTTTCCCAAACAAGGCTAGTGAAGCCCTGGGCCGAGCTTCGGAATAACACTTGCAGTGTGAAAATAGAGGCCGCGAGTGAACCAAAAGGCCAAGCAGACGCAGAGGGGCGGAACAATGAAACCGATCACATGTTTCGTTTGGTTAGCAGCATTGGCAGGACTCGGCGCTTTGACCTGCGACACGGCACTGGCTCGCGGACCGGTGGGACGTCCGGGCTTGAATGCCCTTTCAACGACCGTCTATGGAACGCAGATCACGCCGACCAACGCGGGTCCCGTTGGCGGACGGCCCGTAGGCGCGATCGGCCCAGGCTTTAGGTCTCGCGCATTGCCGCAAAGTTTAATGGGGACAAGCAGTACGAACGCGACGAACTCACTCTTCAGAAACGCCCCATACGCCGGACCGCCAGCGGGCATTGGGGCCGGCGGCTCGAGCTTCACGGTGCCCCAGTACAACGGCACGGGCAACGCGTCGGGCCTCTTACGGACGAACCCCTATTCTTCCGGTCTCCTCGGGCCGGTTCTAGTCCCGGACAGCTTGGGCAACCCCATGATGTCCAGCGGGCAGAACTCGGCGGCCACGAACAATGGTGCGCTCGGCAACGGACCAAACGCCGGGTCCCCCTTTTGATTACCGCCAGCTCTCGGCTTATGGAGACCTCGAGCGGAACGGGCAACAATCCGTACCGGCAGAATACTGGCGCACCAACAATGGTGGGCTCGGAAACGGGCCCGACTCCGTGGCACCCTTTGATGTCCGATCGCTCTCGGCTTATGGAGACCTCGAGCGGAACGGGCAACAAACCTCCCCGACGGGAAATTCTCGCACCAGCAATCAGAGCGGCCCGCGCAATAATGCGGCGCCCCCAAGCGGCACACGTCCCTCCGGCGGCAACCAACCGGTACGAAACGCGGCGCCCGCGGGGAATGGACAACGCCCGCAATAGCACGACGCCATAAAAAACCAACGGCCGGAGAGCGGCCCAACCAGCCCTGAGATACGGTTGGTGGTAAGCGGGGGCAGGGCATCGCAGTTCAAGCGGAACGTGTCAGCAGCTGAATCGCGATTCCTTCCTGACCAAGATAAAATCGGGACGACCAAGGGATTTCTGCAAAGGAACAACCTCGTGTCTCAACTCTCCACGGCGGCACTTCACAGGCGACGGCTCGACTTCAAGAGCTGGCCGGAAGCTTTCGCGGACATCGACCGCGTCGGGAACTGAGATCTGTCGCAGACTTTGGACCATGTCGGAGAAGGTCTACG
>CAYWOV010000288.1:0-5211 GCA_964459965.1 uncultured Planctomycetaceae bacterium
TCGACGAGGTGAATCTTGCCTCCACAGTGTTTGCAGGCAACCTTCATCCCTAGATACTTCGGCGCAGCTCGCAGTTCCTGTTTGCAATGAGGGCAGGTTGAATAGAAGGCCTGCATCTTCAGTTTCGGGTTGGCGAAATCCATAGTGAACTGCGATTCACAGAACTTGCACTGGACGTTTTCGTCGACGTACTTCCCGCTGACTCGCAACTCCCGTTTGCAGTGCGGGCAAGCGACGTAATAGCCCCCCAGTTCCACCTCGACCATGCTCTCGATCTCCTGCAACGGAATGAATTCGGGAACCTCGATAATGTCGGGTTCGAGGTCGCTATTCAGCAATGTGCGGCAGTTCTGACAATGAACGACGTTCTCAGGCATGACGTCGCCGCACGAGGGACACGGACCACCGGGCCAAGCTGGCATGACTGCTCTTGTTCGGATTGAACGAGTGAATGGCCCGCGCGACGAAAAACCGGACGAGTGGTTCGAGTTTCGAAACCCGCATTTCCATTCTATGGGCGCCCAGCGGCGCACGCCAGATGGTGGAACGTACGGAAATAAAGCCGGCCATTGGCGACGGCCGGCGTGGAATGCGATGGATCACCCAGCGGAATTTTCCCCAAAAGCTTGAAATCGTCGGAGGCCGCCAAGACGATCACGTTTCCAGCCTCATCGACATTGAACAGCATCTTGCTGGCACAGATCGGGGAGCCGCTGAAGTCTCCGCCAACGCGTTTGGTCCAAATGTCTTTGCCCGTCACCGGATCGACGCAGCAAACGACGCCGTGGTCGCTCCACAAAAACAGGTGGTTCCCAAACGCAACGGGGGTCGGAACGTAGGGCAGCAGCCGGTTCCGCTTATAGCGGACGCCTGATTTTGAGACGTCGCCGTGTCCCTTCGGATCGACGGCTACCATCAAAGTACCCTGGCCGGCCGCCCCGCAGCACTGAAAAAAGAGTCCGCCCGCAAGCACCGGGGACCCGACTGTCCGCTGGGGAAGGGATTTCGTCGTCCAGATCGTTTGGCCGGTGTGCGGATCGAGAGCCGATACGCCGGAGAGGCTGCTCGAACAGATCAATTCGGGCGGCCCGTCTTTCGGGCGATACACATACGGCGTTGCGTACGAGGTGGCTTGAGGGGCCGCATTCCGCGGCACGCTCCACACGGTGTGTCCGGTGTGTTTGTCGCACGCCAGGATCGAGCTTGGCCCATCTTGATCGTTGGCGAGAATCACCATGTCCTCGAAGACGATCGGCGATGTTCCCTGGGCATGCTGGCTCGTAAAGCTTCCCAGGTTCTTTTCCCAGACCGCGTTGCCGTCGAAATCGTAGGCAGCCAGCACCTGTCGCTCTGAGTCGGCGAAAACGACATAGATCCGCTCTCCGTCGAGGGCTGGCGTGCTTGAAGCCCAACTGTTCTTGGGATGTTTACGGCTTCGGCTGAATGTCATCTGCCGAGTCCAGATTTGTTTTCCCGAGAGTGCGTCGAGACAGAGTATGTAGCGGGTGGTGCCCGCTTCGTTCGCCGACGTGAGAAAGACCTTGTTTCCCCAAATCACTGGCGAGGAATGGCCCACGCCCGGAAGTTCGACGTTCCAAAGGATCCGCTCGGCGCCCCAGGTTGACGGCAATTCACAATCGCTGCTTGTCCCGTTTCCGTCGTCGCCGCGAAACTGCGACCAGTTCCCCGCTCGGCAAGCGACTACAAGAAACAATGACAAAAGCAAGAGTGCGATTAGCCGGGGCAAGTTTCGCAAGAAAGACGATCGCTGCATGAACGAAGCTCCTGAAACTGACGGCACGCTTCCAGAATGACGAGTTGATTTATGCGCTGCAAGGACTGGCGAAACGCGGGCCGGGCGACAGATGCCGTCGAACTGCGCAGAACTGTAATGCGTGCCATTTCCGACCGATCGCCGATCGATCGGCCGTTCACGGTTCAAGAACGTTCTTGTCTTTAAAGCCGAGCGTGGTTTATCCTCCTTTTATGGAGCCTGATCAGGCGACTCAAAAGCCAACCGACATTCGTGACGCATTTCTTGTCGTGCGGGAAGGCAATTCCTGGCGGGATGTCTTCCGCTTGTCGGCGGCCCAGGTGATGACGATCGGGCGCGCCACGACGAATCGGATCGTCCTGCACGACGAATTGTGCAGCCGCAACCATTGTGAGCTCTACCGCAACGGAGCGGCCTGGGTTTTGCGGGACCTGGGCAGCCGCAACGGAACAATGGTTAATAACGGGCCCGTCGTCGGCGAACGCGAGCTCGAATCGGGCGATTTGATTCAAATCGGTCCGTACGAGCTTGGTTTCACGTTTGACCTGTCGCAGCCTTTTGGATCGCCCGAGTCGACCGGCGATGTCAACGGCTCGGACACGGCGTTCGCTTTCGAGGTGATCAACGAGAGCAATCCGGGAGCGCCGGAGATCATCCATCGCACACGGAACTCGCCGTATCGGACGCCGCAGACCGACTCAGCCCCCGTTCGGGACCGCGCGCACAAGGAGCTGGCTTCTCTCTATCGTCTCGCGCTCGATATGGGCGCCGCACGAGCCGCAAAGGAGTTGGCCGAGGTCGTTCTGGCCGGGCTAAACGGCGGGATTACCTTCGATATCGGTGCGGTCCTGCTGCTTCCGAAGGGCGTGCAGCAAGACGCGAAGGCGTCGCAGTTGACGGTCGTCGCATACACGGCCAAGGGAGAAAGCCCGTACCACAAAGTCTCGGGTTATCTTTCGACCCAGGTCCTCTCGACGCGAGAGGCCATCCTGGCCCGCGACGTGAGGAAAGACACGCGATTGTCTCAGCGCGACGATCTTGGCGAACTGCGTGCGGAGAGCGTGATCTGCGCGCCCATCCAGCTAGGGCCGCTCGTTCACGGACTGATTCATCTTTACTCGACCAATCCCAACCGTCCGTTTCAGACCGAAGAGTTGGAGTTCACAATCGCGGTCGCCGACCAAATGGCCGTCGCTCTGCGAAATCTCAAGGAGAAGGAGTCGCTTGCCAGCGGACTCGACAGCATCCGCACGGAATACGAGACGCTGCGCCAGCAGTTGGTCACCGAGAGTGAAATCGTCGGCCAAAGTCCCGAGGTGGAGGAAATGCGAAAGACGATCGTCCAAATCGCTCCCACTGACGCGACGGTGCTCATTCGAGGCGAGAGCGGCGTCGGTAAGGAACTTGTGGCCCGAGCAATCCATTTCAAGAGCACTCGCCACAGCCGCCCGTTTTGCACCATGAACTGCGCGGCGCTTGCCGAGTCATTGCTCGAAAGCGAATTGTTTGGACACGAAAAAGGATCATTCACCGGCGCGACCGAGCGAAAAATCGGCAAATTCGAACAATCGGACCGCGGCACGCTGTTTCTGGACGAAGTGGGCGAGATGAGCATGGCGATTCAAGCCAAGTTCCTTCGCGTGCTGGAGGGCCACCCGTACGAGCGAGTCGGCGGAAGGAGTCCCGTTCGGGTCGATGTACGGGTGGTCGCGGCGACAAACCGGAATCTCGAACGCGAGGTCGAACGGGGCACGTTCCGCAAGGATCTCTATTTTCGTCTGCATGTCGTTGAAATCGTGGTCACACCCCTTCGCAAGCGGCGGTCGGACATTCCCATTCTGTCCGAACATTTCTTGGCCTGCTCGGCCCGAAAGACAGGCCGGCAGGTTGGCAGTTTCTCCCGCGGGGCGCTCGACGCCATGATGGCCTACGACTGGCCGGGAAACGTCCGCGAACTGCAGAACGTCGTTGAGCGAGCCGTTATCTTGTGCCCAGGCGATCAGGTCAGGGAGGAGGACATCCGTTTGACCGCGTTGCGGCCGCCGCCATCGGATCCCACCATTGCGGTGATGGATAACCGATACGACAAGTTCCGTGAGATGAGCCTGGTCGCCGTCGAGAAAGAACACATTCTCGCGACGTTGGAGTACACAAACGGCAATATGACACGGACAGCCGAAATCTTGGGGATCGAGCGATCGACTCTGTATCAAAAGTTAAAACGTTTCGATGCGCACCGCCGCGCTCGTTGACGGCCTGCCAGAAGCCGCATCGATTTGATTTTTGTGAATTTTTTAGTTGACATCAGGGCTCCTCCACCCAAGAATCGGGTAAATGGACCGGCTTGAGTTCGGGCCCGCCTAGAGCTTTTTCGCGCAACGCGCTGCAGCGGTCTCAAGAGGGTGTGAATGCCCGTATACTCCTGGTCCATGGGCGAAGCTCGTTTCCCCGCAGCCGAGGGAAACTACGGTCGGTATAAACGAGTAGCATTTCAGTTTTGCATTTGATTCCTTCAGAAAGTTGGAGTGCGACGAATGGCGTTCGATTTCGAGGATGAAGAGTTCGACCTCGATTCGGCAGACAATGCCGAAGGGGACCAGCAAGGCGCTGCTTACGGAGAGGATGGTGAAGAGGTCCCGTATTACACCGAGGCCGAGTTTCGGGCTCGCGGAGTGGACCCGATCAGTCCGACGGCCGCGAAGCCCGGTTCCGAGGCCAAAGTGTTGATGCTTGCCGCGCGTTATGCGGCGGGCCTGCCTCTTTGGCACGACAAGGACTGCTACGATCACGCTCCGCACGCCGAACAGCACGCTTGATTGGCCCAAGAGTCCGTGTTAGGGGGAAAGTCCCCGCGCGTCTTTTGCCAATTGCTCGATCAACAAAACAAGGGTTTGGGATTCCTCGCAGGGTCCCAGCCCTTTTTTGTTTGGTTGAGAGTACCGAAGGTGATTGCTGCCAACATTTTCAAGTGCTGCCTGGTTATACAACACGACAGAGTAGCGCATGAGCGGTCGCGGGAAGTTGCGATCACAAACGTCCGCTCACTTCTCATCGCTTGGAACTCTCGCGGATTTGCCTGCTGAATCGACGTAAATCATTTGGCAAATGAATCTTGGGATGCGAAGTCCGGCCGACGTTGAAATACCCGGCCGAATTTGATTGAACTGATTTTGGCCGGCACCCGATGAGTGGAACACGTTTTTTGACTCTGGCACACCATTCGCTGTTGGTGCGGCAACGCTTTCATCGACGGCAATTAAGGAAGGACGATGGTCATCGAGACGCTTACGGAGATGGCGACGGTTGGTCAAAGCACCTGCAACCTGGGGGATCTGGTCAATTTCGTCAACCGTGAGACGCAACAACAGGTCCGCGACCTCTCAATTCGCCACCGAGACGGTGGCTTGATCGTAACTGGTCGGAGCCGTACGTATTAC
>CAYWOV010000289.1:0-5207 GCA_964459965.1 uncultured Planctomycetaceae bacterium
GTCGTGGTAGAGCTGCTTGCTTGCCGGTCCTTCGCCGATCAACCAGAAGTTATAACGCGACTCGAATTTGTGCGTGTCGAGATCGAGGCCTTCGAGGTAGCTGACGCCGTAGTGGCTGGCCCCGCCTTTGAAGAAATCGCGGAAGGCGAGAGCGGCGAGCGTGGTGTAGCCGCCGGCGCTGCCGCCGGTGATCACCGCGCGATTGCCGTCGATGAGGCCTTCGTTCGCCAGATGCTTGGCACCGTTGACGCAGTCGTCGACGTCGACGACGCCCCATTGGCCCTTGAGGCGGTCCCGGTATTTGCGGCCGAAGCCCGTGCTGCCGCCATAATTCACGTCGAGAACGGCGATGCCGCGGCTGGTCCAGTATTGGATTCGCAGGTCGAGCGTGCTGCCGGCTGATGATGTGGGGCCGCCGTGCACTTTCACCACGAGGGGCGGCTTGTCGCCTTCTGGGACGCGATAGTCGGGATTGTGCGGCGGGTAGAACAGGCCGTAGGCCTTGAGGCCGTCGGTTGTTTCATACGCGATGGGGCGCACCTTGGTGAAGTAGGGCGTGATGGTTGGGTCGTCGGCCACGGGGGATGCCGTCTTCAACACGCGGTGCGAGCGGGTCGCCAGATCGAGCACGACAACCGACGGCGGGCGGGTCGACGAGCCGCCGCGAAAGGCGACTCGACCGGCTTGTGCGCGGATGGCCGAGACGTCGGTGAACGGTACCTCGATCGGCGTGAGGCGGTGCGTTTCGACGTCGAGGGTGGCCAGCCTGCCCAGGCCGTCTTGCGTGTAGGCGCAGACGATCGTGCGGGTGTCGGCAAAGGCGTAGGTCGACATGCCGAAGACCCACTGCGGCTGGCCGAACTCGGCCTCGAGCGGACAGAGCGGGACGGCCTTGCCGTCTTGCCAGCGGTACAGGTTCCACCAGTCGGTGCGATCGCTGATGAAATGCAGCACGCCGTCGGGCGACCACTCGGGCTGGAAAATTGATTCGGTAACTCTGCCGGCGATCCGCGACGGAGTTGTGGGGCGGCCCTCGGCGTTTAAATCGGCCAGCCATAATTCGGTGCCGACCCAGGGCATGTGCGGATGGTCCCAGGTGAGCCACGCGATGTGATTGCCGTCCGGACTGAGGCGCGCCGTGGAGTAGAAATCGTGGCCGGAGGCGAGGATTTCTCCAGGTCCGCCGTGCGCGAGATCGATCGCGACGATCGTGTTGACGGCGTCGACGCCGCGATGCTTGGGATCGGTATGGTCTTCGCGCACACCGATCCAGCGGTTTCGCCGCTTGTCGATCAGGCCGTCGGCGTAGCGAAATTGCGATTCGCCGTCGGCCGGGGCCGGCGTGAGCGGCGTGGGATTGGTGCCGGGCGAGATGCGATATAGTCGCTGATCTTTGTCGTTCGAGAAATAGGCCGTGCCGTCTGACACGCAGACGGCCCCGCCGCCGTATTCGTGCACGCGGGTGCGGGCATTAAATGGTGCGGGATTGACGTCGGTCGTCGCGCCGTCAGGGCTCGACTTCACAAGGACATTCCGTCCGGCTTCGCGGGGTCGCCCTTCGAGCCAATAGACGTTGCTGCCGTCGAGCAAAACGTCGGCGATGCCGATCGAGTCCTGCACGATCAGGTCGGATGTAATGGGCGATCGCCAGGAACCGTAGGGGCTGGTTTTGAGTTCGGACACGAAACCTCCATCGATCTATCGCTTCTTAGCGGCGGTTTCCTTCTCATCCTGCTGGTAGAGCGGCAGATAGCGGTAGTAGACCTCGAGGGTCATCACGCTGAGGCAGGTCTGGTAGAGCCGGCCGCCGGCGGGGGCGCCGCGGTCATTCGTGGGCTTCCAACTGCCGGCGGCGTCGCCCCGTTTGACCTGCGTCTCGATGAGCTGATCGCGGAGCACTTCGTTCCACTTCTTCCACTCGTCACCGCCCCAATGGTGCAGCACCTGGGTGGCGTAGTAGTCGTAATAAATGTCGTAGGGGGACGGCCCCGTCTTGCTCAGGAATTGGACGCCCCTTTCGAGGGCCGCGTTTTCGTGGGTCCAACCGAGGTACATGCGACACAACAGACCGATCGCCGTCATGGGGGGCGATTCGCCGCGGGCGTCGTAGCCGTAGCGGCTGCCGTCATGCGTTTGCACCGAGTCGAGAAAGTGGTTGGCGTTGACCAGCGTTCGCGCGGGGAACTTGAGCCGGCCGTTGCGGGCGCTCTTCAGTGCCATGAGCTGCCAGCCGGTGACGGTCGTGTCGCCGGCCTGGCCCGGGGAATATCTCCAGCCGCCGCCTTTTGGCTCCTGCGCCGCGACGATGAAATTGACGGTCCATTGTGCCGCGTTTTTGAGATCGGAATCTCGCGTCTGCCCGTACGCTTCGCAGAGTGCCAACGTGGCGATGGCGTGGGCGTACATGCCTTCGTTCGAGACGACCGTGCCGCGGAGATCGCCGAGGGTTCCCTGGCGCTTGACCTGCGAAACCAGGTAATGCAGCCCCTTTTCGACCACGCTGCGATACTTCGCCTGCTCGCTCTTATGCGTGTGTCCGGCACCGAGAAAGGCCAAGAGGGCCAACCCCGTGGCGCCGGTGTAGCATTTATCGAGCGTGCCCGGATCGTCGAACCCGTGGTGAAAGCTCCACTTGCCGTCCGGCTGCTGGTACTTGGCCAACCATTTCAGGCCACCCGAGACACAGCGTTCGCTGGCCGAGCTGCCGCCGCCCTGGGTCACGAGCTTCGTGCGGGCTGTGCCGCTCCGCCCGGCCAACTCCCCGGAGAAGCGGGGGCTCGCCGGACCGGCAATGGCCGCGAAATCGTCGCTTAAATCCAGGGCGCGGGTCTTGGGGTCCAAGGGAGGCAAGGCATTGCTGGCCATCGCGGCCGCGTCCGACGAAGCCGTGCTCAGGCTGGCCGTGGTCGACGTCTTGTCGACGGAACTGGTGGACAGTTGCACGCTATCGAGCGGCTCGGGCATGGGCTCGGTCGTGTCGTTCGCCGTCATCTCCACCGGCGGCGTCTGGCGGATGGCTGGCTTAAAGGTAATCACGATCATCGCCAGAGCCAGCAACGCGACGACGTGGGCCAACAGGCTGATGAAATAACCCGGCAGCAGATCGAGCCATTGCGATTGCCAGACGCGGATGACAATTTCTTTGGCGATGTTTCGCACGCGGCGACGTTCCGGCTCGACCTGGGACAAAACGCGAGGCACACGACCAACCCCAGGGTATGTCGATCGTTACGGCAGATCAACAAAAATGACCAATGAGCGTCGGCAGAATTGCAAACCGGTTCGATTGGCGTGGCCGGCCCGTGTAAAATGGGGGACCGCACGAGATCCAGACGGGCCAGTTGGCCGTTCAAATGCGGTGACGAGTGCAGGGCGCTCGGGATGCAGCAATAATTTTGAGTTGGCCGACAGCCTGCCGCAGGCCGGATCGGACGAAAGGCAAACCATGGATCCGGCGATCGAGACGCGCGGACTGACACGATACTTCGGCGAGCTGTGTGCCGTCGACCACATCGACCTTAAGGTCGAGCGGGGTATCTCGTACGGGTTTTTGGGGCCCAACGGGGCCGGCAAATCGACGACGATCAAAATGCTCACCGGCCTTTTGGCACCCAGCAAGGGCGAAGTTTCGGTGCTGGGCCGCAACGTCTTGAATCCCGCCGAGGCACTCGACGCCAAGCGGCATGTGGGCGTGGTCCCCGAGGATCTGGCTCTGTTCGACAACCTCACCGGACGCGAATATCTCACGTTTGTCGGCCGCATGTATCTGATCCCCCGGGCCACCGTCCGCACCCGCATCGACGACCTGCTCGGCGTGATGCATCTGGATGGAGAGGACAAGAAGCTGACGCTGGAATACTCGCACGGCATGAAGAAGAAACTGGCGCTGGCCGCCGCGCTGTTGCCCAATCCCGATTTGCTGTTTCTCGACGAGCCGTTTGAGGGAGTCGACGCGGTGACCTCGCGGGTGATTCGCGACATGCTGGCCGGCTACGTTTTTCGGGGCTCGACGTTGTTTCTCACCTCGCACGTGTTGGAAATCGTGGAAAAACTGTGCACGCACGTGGGAATCGTCTCGCAGGGGAAACTTGTCGAGCAGGCCTCGCTGGAGGACATTCGGCGGGGCAGCTCGCTTGAGAGCCGCTTCCTCGAAAAGGTGGGGACCGATCCGGGGGACGGACAGAAACTGGCCTGGCTCGAGGAGAACGCGTCTTGAATTGGGAGCACCTCAAGGCCATCGTCTGGCTGCGGCAGCGGCTGTTTCGCAATTGGCTCCGCCGCTCGGGCATGGCCAACACGGTGATTACCGCCATCCTCTTGAGCCTGGCGCTCATCGCCTCGGTCTCGATGTTCTTCGTCTCAATCGTAGTCGGGGTGAGACTGCTGCCCCGGGCGACGCCCGAACAGCTGCTCTTCTTGTGGAACGTGGTGATCGGCCTGTTTCTCGTCTCGTGGACCATCGGCCTGTTGACCGAGTTGCAGCGATCGGAAGTGATTTCCTTTCAGAAGCTGCTTTATTTCCCCATTTCGCTTTCCGGCACCTTCTTGGTGAACTATGTGGGATCGTTTGCCAGTTTCACGTTGATTGCCTTTTTGCCGACGATGATCGGCCTGTGCATCGCGTCGGTGGTCGCTCTGGGTCCGTCGTTCCTGGTCACTTTTCCGCTCTTGGGGTGCCTCGTGTTGATGGTGACCGCCGTCACTTACCAATTTCGCGGCTGGCTGGCGGCGTTAATGGCCAACAAGCGGCGGGCCCGCGCGGTCATGACCGCGATTGGCGCGGCCGCCATCATTCTGTTCCAGATCCCAAACTTTCTGAACAGGATGTACTTCCGCCCGCACGTCGATAAGGTCGAGAAGCGGGTGGCCGACTCGCACCAGTATTTGGACGAGTACACGAAGCTGGCGGGCCAATTGCAGACGAATCAAATCACTCAACGCCAGTTTCAGCAGCGGGTGGCCGCGTTAAACCAAAAGCACCCCGAACAGCAAAGCGGCGCGCCCGATCAGCGACACGCGGTCAACGAAATCCACACCGAGGACATGACGCGATGGGTTGGAATTGCCGACCTCTGCGTGCCTCCCGGATGGATGGCCTACGGCGCGATGGAGGCCGCCCGGCACAGCGTCTGGCCCGGTCTGTTGGGATCGTTGGGCATGTGCGCGATCGCTGCAGCCAGCCTCCGGCGGTCGTACCGCACAACGTT
>CAYWOV010000290.1:0-5203 GCA_964459965.1 uncultured Planctomycetaceae bacterium
GAGCCTGGCCGACGTCATTAAACGGATCGGCGTGGGCGGGATGCTCGATTGGGAGTCGGTGCTGCGGGCCGCCGCCCAAATCTCGCAGGCCCTCGAGGTGGCTTTCGAGCAGAAAATCGTCCATCGGAATATCACTCCCAGCAACGTACTGATCCGTTCCAAAGACCGCATTGCCAAGTTGGCCGATTTGATGCTCGCCAAAGCACTCGACGGCCCGATGGCTCAGTCGATCACCCGCGCGGGCGAGATCGTGGGAGAATTGCCCTACATGTCGCCCGAGCAGACGACCGGCCAGACCGATCTCGATTCTCGCAGCGATATCTACAACCTGGGCGCGACTTGCTATCGATTGCTCACCGGCCACACGCCAGCCGAAGGCAAGAACGCGGCCGACACGATCCGCAAAATCCAGAACGAAGTGCCCGCCAAGCCGACGAAGTTTCAGCTCTCGATCCCGCCGCTGTTCGAGGGAGTCGTGCTGAAGATGCTCGCCAAGAACCGTGACGAGCGCTTCGCGAATCCGACCTTGCTTCTGAAGGACTTGAAGCGGGTGGCCCAATTCCAAGGCTTGACGGACGTCTAAATGGCATCGTCAGGGATAGCATGGATCTGCTGACGATAGACTCTCTTCGTCGCCTCGGGGCCGGCGAGACGATCGACACAATTTGTCGCGATGCCGGAATTGGTCGCGACGAGTTTCTGGCTCGCTGGACACGCACGGCAGCAGCACGCGTGCCGTCAACATCGGGTAGCGTGAAGGCTCCCCTCGTTCGTGCGGTAGAGATCGAGCGCGACAAATTCGGCATTCCGCACGTCTACGCCGAAACGGACGCCGATCTCTTTGTCGGCTTCGGCTACGCAATGGCTCAGGACCGGCTGTTTCAACTCGATTGGCTGCGCCGGAAAGGTGCAGGGAGGCTGGCTGAGATTCTCGGCAAGGACGGGTTCGAGCAGGACGTTCTCGCGCGCACGATCGGCTTGAACCGCATCGCCCGGGCGGAGTGGGATCGTTTGCCGATTGAGACACAGCAACTGCTTCGTGCCTTTAGTGCGGGGATCAATGCTGTCATCGAGGAGAGCCGCGAAAACTTGCCGATCGAGTTTGATCTGCTCGATTACCGCCCCGAGCCGTGGCAGCCCGTCGATTGCCTCTTGATCGAAAACGAATTCCGCTGGTACCTGACCGGCCGGTTCCCCGTAATTGCTATTCCAGAGCTGGCTCGCCGGCACTTGGGAGACGGGCCGCTCTATCGCGCGTTTCTCACGGCCGAGGCCGACAGTGAGAGCATCTTGCGGCCGGGCGATTACGGCGCAAAGGGAACGAATGTCGAACCCGTTGGGGTGGCCATCGGCGAGCCCGATTCGTCCGTCGGCAGTAATAATTGGGTCGTCAGCGGTGCCCGAACCGCCAGCAGAAAACCGGCAGTCGCCAGCGATCCGCATATCGCCTTCGAGGCCGTTTCCTGTTGGTACGAGGTGCACCTGCAGGGAGGCACATTCGACGTCGCCGGCTGCGCCTACGTTGGTATGCCCGCCGTGCTCATCGGCCGCAATCGGCGGATGACCTGGGGAATCACGAACAATATCTGCTCGCAGCGGGATTTGTACCAGGAGAAGACGAGCCCGGAGCACCCCGGCTGCTTTTTGAATGACGGCCATTGGCAGCCTCACCGCGAGTTGACCGAGTTGATCCACGTCCGCGGTTCCGGGCCGACCATGAAGCGGATCGTGTTCGCGCACAACGGCCCGATCGTCGACGAGATTCTGCCGCCGCCTGCGAACGAGTCGGGGCCCGTATCACTTAAATGGCTCGGCGCGTATCAAGGTGGTTGGCTGACCGCGCTCTTGGGAATGAACCGGGCGCACGATTGCGGATCGTTCCGGGAAGCGCTACGTCCGTGGCACGTTCCTACCTTTTCAGTTGTCTTTGCCGACGTTGACGGCAACATCGGTTATCAGGCCACAGGACGCATCCCGCTTCGCAAAAAATGGGAACGGGGATACCGGCCCGGTTGGGATGCGGAGCATCAGTGGCAAGGACTAGTCCCCTTCGACGGGATGCCTGGAGTCGAGAATCCATCGCGCGGATTCGTCGCGACCGCTAACAATCGCGTTGCCGACAACGATTTTCCCTATCCGTTAGCCGGAACCTGGGCCAGCGGCCATCGTGCTCGACGCATCCGTCAACTGATCGACCCGCAAGCCTCAATCAGCCATTCCATTCACCGCGAATTGCAACAGGACGCGGTCTCGCTGCGAGCGGTCGAAGCCCTGCCGGCCTTGTGTGCTATTTTGGAAGTCGAACCAGACGAGAACATGCGACGCGTCGTCAGCCTTTTCAAGAATTGGAACGGTGACTGCGCCACAGACCTCGTTGCCCCGGCTCTGTTCAACGTCTTCTTCGTCGATTGGTGCAAACGGGTCGCGGCCGCGCGCCTTCCCGAGAATGCGGTTCCTTTCCTGGTTGGCGGCATCGAAGGTCTGGCTGCCGAATTGCTTCGTTCCGACCGCGCTGGATGGTTCGTGCCAGGTACGGAACAACCTGCCCCGGATCGCGAGACTCTTATCCGCGAAACATTTCGAGGGACGGTTGCGCGACTTGCCGCCCAGTTTGGAGACGATTCGTCGAAATGGACCTGGGGCCGCCTGCATCGTCTCGATCTGAAGCATGTGCTTGCTTTTCTGGGCGAACTCGGCGAACTGCTCAACCAAGGTGGCGCGGGCGTCCGAGGCGATGCGACGACCATTTGCAACACGGGACGCGGTCCCGATTTCGAGGCCGCGACGGGAGCGGGCTACCGCATGATCTGCGATCTGGGCGATTCACCAGCAGGCCTTTGGGCGGTCGACTGTCAGAGCCAATCCGGGCATCCGGGTAGCCCACATTACCGGAATCAATTCGAGCAGTGGTTAACCGGCGAATATCACTTCCTGCCGATTGACCGCACGGAGGCATCGCGCCTCGTTGTGGACAAACTGCAATTGGAGCCACGATAGCAGCGGTCACTGTGGACGGTGGATCCGCCTTGCTGTTTTCAGAGGAACCGGGAAGCCAACCCGGCAAAGAACCTGTGTGCGTGCGGCGAGGTCTGCATCATGTCCCAAACATAGGTTCCAAATCCCTTTTGAGCCAGGACATAATGCCCGACGGCAAATTGGCCGATGGCGACGAACCCGGTCGAGATTTGTCCCAGGCCGAAAAGTGCGGCGAGTGCGAACTGGCCGACAGCAATAACTCCCGTCGTTCCCTGCCCCATTCCCCAAAGCACGCCCAATCCCAGTTGTCCGAACGCAATGAGGCCCGCCGAGATCTGGCCGATACCCACGACTCCGACCGCAAAACGGCCGATCGCAATGACTCCCTTGGCAACAACGCGCCGCCCCGTTTCGGGCGACTTGCCAAGAGTGATGTGAATCAAGGGAAGCCCGAGGATCTCGGCATGAGTTCTGAACTCTGCGTAATAATTCCCGTTCGGATGCAGGAATCGGCGCCAAGTTCCGAAGGACGAATCTTCGAACTTATAATCGACTGGTTCGAATAGCAGATTTCGCATGGCCCACGCACCTTGGCCACTGCCTCACCGATGGCTGAAGCGATACCCCGTATAAGCAGGCATTGTTTGCCGTCGCCCTTTACTCCAGCGTAACCGAATTAGACCGCGGCGGCTGTCTTGGTGAGTTCGCGGGCTTGTGCAGCGGACGTGTCGGTCGCAAGGGTCAAAGTGACGCCAAAACGGCCGTCGGCCGGGGAAATGAATTCCCAATGCGGCACCACAACGCTCGATTGGTGGACCAGCTCGAACCCGCCTTCCGATTGACTGACAGTTTGGATGGGAAACGTCCAAGCGTCGGTCGGCACCGAATGCTCGAGAGAGATATCGACGCCGAGCCATTCGTCGATCAGGCCGAGGCGGTCGATCTGTTTGAGCGCCAGGATCGATTCGAGCTGGCCGAGCTGACGCCCATTGCCGTCGTAGTAATAGCGGTCGGAGGCGCCTGCCGCCAGACCGGCGAAATTGAACTCGACTGCGAAGTGAAACCGCTCGCCGGGCGGAAGATTTGAGAGCTCGTAGCGAATTTGAAGTCGCCCGCCGGCGGCGGCTTCGAGGGCAATCGATTTCTCGAGACGGAATCGATGCGGACCAGCCACACCGTCGCGGGCCAGAATCGCTTCGACCCGACCGGGTGACCGGCGAAGCCTCGATTCGTAGACGCCCAAAACGAAATCTCCGATTTCACCTTCTCCGTTACGAAAAGCCGCCGGGTCGAGACTTGGGGACAGGAAATGATCGACGAGGCTCTTGCGCGGCCATTTGTCGTAAACCAGCTTTTTGTCCAAGTCGGGTTGTTTGAAGCGGACCGCGTCGTGGATGCTGGCCACGGAGTTGCCGTCGTGCTGGTGTCCGGCGGCATGGCGGACGGTTTCGTGATAGGCTTCGGGCCGTCGGTTGAGTGTGCCGAGAAGATTCACTCGCGCCCCGCGGACATCAAGCTCGTAGAGATGGCCGCCGCGGCTGGGCGCCAAAAACGCGACCAGGCGGTCGCCGGCCAGCCGGATTTCTTTGCGGGCGTCGAGATTAAAGTCGTCGGCGTCGATCTGCGCCCATCGGGCCGGCCGTCCGCAGGCGGATTCGAGGAGAGTGTCGGCGGCGATCAGGTGGTTGTACACGGCGTGACGCAGATGCGGCAGGTAAAGCCCGCCGAAAGCACCATGCCAGTACGAGCAGTTGCACTGGCCGCGATAGAGTTCAGTCCGTGCCTGATTGACGAAGTGCGGCCGCTCCACGGCTTCTTCTTCCGAGGTAATTTGCTGCAGTCGTTGGCTGATCTGCAGCATACGGGTGTACATCTCGTTTGCTTCCGGGTACTTGGCGCGGAAGTTGCGCCATGTGCCGCCGCGGATGTATGGTCGCAGGGAATGCCAATCGGGGTCGTGCAGCTTGCGCTTGGCGATTTGCTCGAATTCGACCAACCGTTCGACGGGGAGTGCCCACTCAGTCATTTCGCGGTAGCTGCAATCGGGAAGGTAAACGCTGCCGACGGGCGGAACATGATCGACGGCCTCTCCCAGCGTGCACACCTTTAACCACTCGGCATTCTCGCAGAGCGCATCGAGGAACCGTTTCAGCCAGCCGTTCTCGTAGACGTGCTTTTTTGTTTCGGGCCAGGTGCCGAACTTTTCGCCGTCGTCGCCGAAACAAAC
>CAYWOV010000291.1:0-5185 GCA_964459965.1 uncultured Planctomycetaceae bacterium
AGGGTCGGGAGCATCCATCATTCGCTTGAGATACAACACCCAGCGCCGCACGAGCAAACGACGCAGCCCGTGATAGTTGTTCACGCCGCGCTCTTCGCCGACGCCGGCCGCCAGGTCCTTCCAGGCACCTTGAAGATAGGCACTCGTCTTGAGGCGAAATTGGTCCTGCACTTCGACGAGTTTGGTGGCTTTGAAACGATCCACCGATGACTGCAACCTGCGAAGTTCCGCCTCGAATTTGCGATATGCGGCCGATTCCGGTCGGTTTCCCAATAAGGGCAACTCGGCCGGCTCGACGGAACTCTCGAAGACACCGTGGAGCGAGTAATAGTCCTCCGTGGGAATCGGATCGAACTTATGATCGTGACAACGGGCGCACGTTACCGTCAGTCCGAGCAATCCGCGCGAAACGACGTCGATCCGGTCGTCGATAATATCGTTGGCGTTGTTGCTGAAACGCCGACCGACCGTGAGAAAGCCCATCGCGGCCAGCGCGCCGTGTTCTTTTCCCAGATTCAGCTGGTCGGCCGCGAGTTGTTCGACGACAAAGCGATCAAACGGCAGGTCTTCATTAAACGCGTCGATCACATAGTCGCGATACGTGTACGAAAATGGGTAGCGGCGCTCTTCGGTGAAGACGTACCCCTTCGTATCCGAGTACCTGGCAACATCCAGCCAGTGCCGACCCCACCGTTCGCCGTAAAGTGGTGAGGCGAGTAAGCGATCGACCACTCGCTGGAGAGCTGCCGGCGAATGATCGCTTTCAAAGGCGTTGACTTCGGCGTATGTGGGCGGAAGACCAAGCAAGTCAAAGGTAAGACGACGCAGCAACGTGCGACGATCGGCAGCGTGCGATGGGGTCAGTCCGTTCGCCTCCAGTTTGGCCAGAACGAACTGATCGATGGGACTTTTCACCCAAGCCTGATTCTTCACCGGCGGAGGTACCGACACCTTAACCGGTTGCAGCGACCACAGTGTCTTTTTCGCCAGCACGATTCCTTCCGGGCTGCTGAGGCGGACTACGGTCGGCGAGGCATTTTTCGAAGGGAAGTGAGCGCCGCGGCGGATCCATTCGCGCAGGGTCTGGGCATCCGCATCGGGCAACTTGTCGTCCGGCGGCATCTTCGGCTCGTCCTTGTAGCCGATTACTTCGATGATGCGACTTTCATTCGGCTTGCCCGGTTTCAACAAGGATTCGTCGTCGTTCTTACCGAGCAATGCCGCGGCCGAATCGAGACGAATGCCGCCCTTCTGCTCTTTCTCGCCGTGGCAACGAAAGCAGCGTGACGCCAAGAGCGGGCGGACCTTCGTCTCGAAGAAGGCCTCTTGCTCCGCGTCCGCATGGGTCACCGCCGCCAAGCGGGCGTCGTCCGAGCATGCCTTGCGGCCGGCGGACAAGAGACCGAAGGCCACGCAAGACGCGAGCACAAGTCGGACTGCGTCACGCCGCGAGCGGGCGAACCGATCAGTTCGCACGGAGCAGTTCTCCAAGTTATTGGAACTTCGGGTCGATCGACCAGTCGCCAGTCAACTGATCCAATCGCCAAAGGCAGGCAATCAGCGGGCGTTCGGGGGCGCGATCCTGAACGAAAAATTGGGCAGGACGAGGCTGCAACCAAAGGACACGCGTGTCGCCCGGAAACAGTCCTCTATCGCCATTGTATCGTCCAGCAAGCGACCAACGGAAGCGGTTCTACTTCGAAATGCGGAGAGCGACGTCGCGATCTTCGCCGATCGCAGTACACTCGTTCACTTTGGGGCTTGGTGGGCGCAGGCTGAAAACGAGCCGATGGCGATTCTGGCGGCGTCCTCTTCAGCGACAAAAAAATCCACAGGTTTTCGCCGTCGTGTGGTTAGCACTCACGACGAAAAGCTGTGGATCTCGATTACCCCCAGAGGGATTTGAACCCTCGTCACGGGACTGAGAACCCCGGATCCTGGGCCGCTAGACGATGGGGGCCTGCTCCCGTTCTTTACAGCATCGGATCGACGGAGTCAACAATCGCATGGCATTCGTGAGTCTGCCGTCGAAATTCGGCGATCCGTCGTCGAATCGGCAATAATCGCGAGAGTCTCAGTTGGTGCTACAATCGGCCGATCGGAGGCGCCTTTGGAATCTGCCGATCGACAGTTCAAGATGAAATGGTGGGGTTGGGGCGCGGAGAACGTCCGCGCGGCCTTGTCGCAATCTCCGGCAACATTGGACTTTCTCCGCAGTCGCCTGGGGGTCGAGGGACTCGAAGCTCCATCCAAATTGCGGCTCGAATCCGTCCGGATTCCCGATTCCCGCCTGGACGGTCCCCTGCGGGAGAAACTTGCCGGCATTATCGGAGCGGAGAACTGTCGGGACGACCACCGCGAACGCGTGCTGCATTCAGTCGGCAAGGGCTACAAAGATCTGGTGCGCCTTCGGCAGCTCGAACTCGACAAGGCGACCGATGTTGTCGTCTATCCGCGAAATGAGGTGGAGGTCGTCGCGATCCTGGCTTGTTGCCGGGAAATGCGGCTTGCCGTCATTCCTTTTGGCGGCGGGACCAGCGTGGTCGGCGGCCTGGAGGCCGAACCGGGAGAACAGCGGCTCGTTGTCACGATAGATCTGGCTTTCTTGAATCGCGTCCTTGGGATCGACGAGATTTCGCGGACCGCAACCGTCGAGGCGGGTATTTTTGGACCGGAGCTGGAAGCGCGTCTGTCCGAACGCGGCTTCACGCTGGGACATTTTCCGCAATCGTTCGAGTTTTCCACGTTAGGAGGTTGGATTGCAACGCGATCCAGCGGGCAAAATTCGCTGCGTTACGGGGGCATCGACAAGCTCGTTGAGAGCCTGCGAATCGTCACGCCGCAAGGAACGGTCGAGACGCTGCGCGTTCCTCGGCGGGCAGATGGTCCCGATCTCACACAAATGCTGATCGGATCGGAGGGCGCCTACGGTGTGATCGTCTCTGCCACGGTCCGCGTTCGCCCCAAACCGGCCGCGCAGGATTACTGGATGTATGCCTTCAAGGATTTCCGCACCGCCCTCGAGGCTGGCCGCACCTTGGTGCAAACAGGCGTGCCGCCCGCGCTCTTGAGAATCACGGACGAAGAGGAGACCGTCGCATCCTTTGCCCTGGGACACCGGCCCGCTCGCGGCGGCCGGGCACTCAAGCGTCGCTTTGGCCAATGGCTGCTGACGCGCAAAGGCTTTCGACCTCCGCAATTGTCGACACTGCTCGTTGGTTTCGAGGGCTCGGCGGATCACAATCACCGTCAGCGCCGAGTCGTTCGCCGGCATCTGTCTCGGTTTGAATGCGTCTCTCTCGGCCGGTCACTGGGAAGACGCTGGTTGGCCACTCGGTTTGAGCTTCCCTATCTACGCGACGAGTTATTGGACAACCATCTGCTCATCGACACACTGGAAACCGCGACAACATGGTCCGGATTGCACCCCTTGTACGTCGCGGTTCGCACCGCCATTGAGAAAGCAGCCCAGGACCAGGGCGAACCGATTATCGTGTTCACGCACGTCTCGCATCTTTATCCGGACGGGGCGTCGCTTTATTTTTCGTTGCTCGGTCGGCAAAAACGTTCCGATCCGATCGGCCAATGGTGGGCCATTAAACGGGCGGCGGGCGATGCGATCCGCGCCCACGGCGCGGTGATCAGCCACCATCACGGCGTAGGAATGGACCATCGCGCGCAGACCGGTTGGAGTCCAATCGAACGACAGATGCTGGTCCAGCTTAAGCAAACGCTCGATCCAACCGGCATTATGAACCCCGGTAAACTTCTATGAGCCAGCGGCGAAGCGCGATCTTCGCAGGCCTGCCTGACACCACCTACGACCTGCTCATTGTGGGAGGTGGCATCACGGGGGCGGGAATTGTCCGCGATGCTGCCGGGCGCGGGCTTCGCTGCCTGCTCGTCGAAAAAGGGGACTTCGCCTCGGGCACGAGCTCAAAGTCCGGCAAACTCATCCACGGCGGCTTGCGGTATTTGAAATACCGGCAATGGCGGCTCGTGTTTGAAGCGTGCCGAGAACGGTGGCTGCTGCAGACCCGAATTGCCCCGCATCTCGTCCGCCCGATTCGTTTCGTCGTTCCCTGTTACGGCAGCAGCCGAACGCCGCGATGGCTTTTGGCATCGGGACTGTTGATGTACGAGCTTTTGGCCCTCGGCCGCAATCGAGGGCACTTTCGCATACTGTCTCCGCGACGCCTCTCGGAACTCGAACCGGAGTTGGATCGTACAGACTGCCGCGGCGGAGTTTCTTACTCCGACTGTGCCGCTCTCGACTTTCGCGTGGTGATCGACACGCTGAAATCGGCCGAACGAGACGGCGCCCATTCGATTAATTACGCAGAAATCGAGCAATTGGAAAAGACCGCATCCGGTTTCACGGCGACAATTCGCGATACTCTGTCCGGCGAGCGGCACTTGGCAAGAAGCCAATGCGTCATCAACGCCGCAGGCCCGTGGGCCGACGACGTTCAGGCTCGAACCGGCGCGTCCCAGCAGTTCGGGATGAAGCTCGCTATCGGGATTCATCTTGTCGTCTCGCGTACACGCCTTCCCGCACGTGAAACGACGGCATTGGAGATCCCGCAGGACGGTCGGATGATCTACGTCGTCCCGTGGGACCAAAATGTCCTGATCGGCACGACCGACACCTTTTATGCCGGCGACAAAGATGCCTTGCCGATAACGGCCGACGCGGTTGAGTACCTGCTTGCGGGCGTTAATCGCTATTTCCCCAGAGCCTCGCTTACTCCCGCTGATGTGCTGGCGTCGTTCGTGGGTGCTCGACCACTCCTTGGCGGCGCCGGGGGCGAATCCGAAGACGCGGTTTCGAGAGACTACGAAATCGCCTGCTCCGGACCGGGTCAATGGGCGATCACCGGTGGCAAACTCACGACTTACCGCGCGATGGCCCAGGATCTCGTCGACCGCGTCGTGCGCAAAGAATTTTCAAATCGCCGCCTGCCGCCCTGTTCAACCACAAACCCCTTGGCGAGTGCAGTCCAGCCGCTTCCAGCAAATGCAACGGCTTCATTGCGAGAACTCTGGCAGAGATACGGGTCCGAAGCGGTTTCGATTGAATCCATGATTCGCGAATCTCCCGAATTGGGTCAGAAAATCGACAACCGCGCAGCTTTTCGTTGGGCCGAGGTTTTGTACGTGCTTAAGAACGAGTACGTCGAACGGA
>CAYWOV010000292.1:0-5183 GCA_964459965.1 uncultured Planctomycetaceae bacterium
AATCGATTCACGGATGTACGCGTCGTCGGCAATCACCGTTTGGCCCGTCGTCAGATGGACCTGCCGACGATAGAGTCCTTCGAGGACGGGGGCCCGAGCGTTTTCCGTCGCGCTGTGACAGCTCACGCAACGATACTTCAAGAAGGTTTTGCGTCCTTCGAGTGCCATCGAACCCTCGGCGTGGAGCGAGAGCCAGTTCTCGAACTGGGCCGGCTCCATCACGACGGCGGTTCCAATCATGCCCGCATGATTTGTGCCGCAATACTGCGAACAGAACAGGTGATAGGTCCCCGCCCGCGTCGCTTGAAACCACACCGAGGTGTAGCGGTTCGGCAACACGTCCATATGCACGCGGAATTCCGGCACAAAGAAGCTGTGGATGACGTCTTCCGACGTAAACAGGATTTGAACGGGCCGGCCCAGCGGCACGTGCAGCGTGTTGATCTCACGCTGCCCTTCCGGATGCTGGAACTTCCACATCCACTGCTTGCCGACGGAATAAATGCGGGTTGCCTCATCGGGGGCGCGATAGGCATCGACATAAACCACCGCGCCCCACACGAACATCACGATAAAAATGAAGCAAGGAGTAATCGTCCAAAACCACTCCAGCGCTTCCGATGAATGAGTCAGCGGCGGATTCACCGGGTCTCCGGGGCGGCGGCGATACCGAATGCAGAAGTAAATCAACAATACGGCGACCAGCAGCCCGACCGACCCGCAGACCGTCACTAAAAAGAAGAACAGCGAATCGACGCGGGACGCAGTCGTCGTCGCCTGTTCGGGAAAAAGTGCTGTCTGTCCCAGGATCCCCACCGCGCTCTCCTCAGGATCCGTGCAAGCCGTAAGAAACGCTTTCGGATTGAACCGCCACTCTTCGCCGAGCTCGCTCACCCCGCAGCAGCAAGCCGATCATCAGTCCCAGGCCGACCATCGTCAGCACGCCGCCAACCCGGACGAAGTTCATGATCGCCGCCCCGTACTTTCCCGCTGTTGGATCGTAGTGAAAGCAGAACAGCAGGATTTGGTCGATGGGCGAGCCGATCTTATTGTGCGACGCCTCCACGAGCCCGAGCCGCAAATCACGTCCCGAGTAATGGACGTCGTAGAAATAGCGCGAGATCTTGCCGGTCGGGGTCAAGACGACGATGCCCGCCGCATGTGCATATTGGTCGCTGAGCGAGTCGTAGGCGTAACGGAAACCCACCGCGTGCGTCAGCCGGCTGATCGATTGCTGATCTCCCGTCAGAAAATGCCAGCCGGCGGCCGCCTCGGATTTGCCGTAGCTGTGAAGGTAGGTGCGTTTTTTCGCGGCCGCCATGTCGGTCGTCTCATTCGGGTCGAAACTCACCGTGACGACGCTGAAATCCTTTCCCACGGTAAACGGCATCTCGCGCAGGCCTTGCACGAGACCGTTGAGCACCTGCGTGCACAGCATGGGGCAGCGGTAATATGCCAGCACGAGAATCACCGGCTTTTCGCCGAAATACTTGCGCAACGTAACTCGGTCGCCTTCATCGTCCTTGAAAGGCAGATCAAGCGGCACCTGTTCGTTAAGCCGCTGATCGAATCCCACGTTCTGCAAGGCCTTGGGAAGTACTGTTTGAGCGGCCGCCTTCTCTGCGGTGGAAAGCATTAGGAGCAATGCGCCGACGACCGCGCCGATGAGAGTGCTAGTTCTGGTGGCTTCGGCCGTCATTGCGGCGCTCCTCGTAACATGCGGCCCGAATTCGATGCGCCGGAATCGACAAGGCCGTTGCCCTTCGCGGGTCCCGTCGGCTGCTTACGCACGGGAAGGTGCCCGGCAAGCGTCTCCATGGCGCGGCGAATTGGAATATGGACGAAACCCTTTTCGTTTGTGTCGCCATAAAGTTCGAGCTGGTCTTCCTTCGCCAAGAGACTCAAGTAAACATTTTCGTCCGGTATCCCCTCAATGCGGTCGACCTGTTCCAAACGGGGATTTGCCGGCAACGTGTTCGAGAGATGCTCCGCCAGTGGAAACTCAGACTCGCGGCGTGTGGCTAGTCGTGCAGTGTCGGCGCGAAAGAACGCGTAAACCAGGGCGAAGATCACCGCCCCGACGCACGTGCCAACGACCGACACAATGAGCACCCAGCGAAACGGGACGTCCTGGCGCTCGTATTGAATCGAAGGATGCTCGAGCCGGCCCTGAGACTCGCGTGCTTCGTCTTCCGGCTGGGAACCGGATTGGCCAAGCGGGCCGGTTGGTTGACCGGGAAACGGTTCGCTTGGATCGGCCATCGTTCACCAGTCCTAAGTTTCGCTACCCTAAGTTTCGCTGGGAGCCAACGAGTGTTCGCGCTCGAGGTCTTCCTCGTCCAGATGCCGCAAATGGAGCGCGCTTTCGCGATTGGGATCGTTGGGCGCCAGCACGGGCCGACGGCGGAAGCGATCCAAGAAAAAGGCGAGCCACACGCCTCCGACTCCGATGGGCATCAAAAAGTCCATCCAGTGTTGGCCCAAACTCGGGGCGTCAAATGCGGGAATCACGAGGTAATAAACGAAGACGAGTTGCATGAACAAGGCCGCGCCCGCCACCCGCGCGAGCAATCGCGGATTCGATTTCACAGCCCGCATCAGCAGCAGCAACAGCGGCACGGTGAACTGGACGATGAACAGGGACCAGGCCACGCCTTTCCAACCGCCCCGACCTCTCGGCAAGCACCACAACGCGTCGGCGGGCTGGTTGGCAATCCAACCCAACATGAATTGGAACCACAACATGTAAGCACAGATGATGAGAAACGCCAGAAGGATATTTCCCAGGTCGATCAGCACTCGCGTCGAGACAACCGCCGCCGCCTCATCGCGCAGCGACAGCCCGATCAGCACGACGACCGCGAATGCCTGAGCCGAAAACAGTTGGCTCGAAGCGACCAACATCGGGAAGATCGTCGAGTGATAGCTTGGTTGCAGCATTTCGATCCAATCGAACGCCGCAAAATGGATCGTTGTGCCATAAAGCACCAAGCCGACTTCACTCAATCGCATGAACTTCCAGGGCAGGCGGACGTCACCCGTCCGCTCCTGCCGCCGCGACCGCACCATCAAGGCCAGGGCAATGAGAAGCCAGATCGCGAAATAGATCGCGGCCCGTACCAGAAAGAACGGCTTATTGAGATAAAACTGCTGTTCTTGCAGCTTGGCGTCGGTTGCGACCAATGCGGGCCTGGCCCAGAGATAGAGGGGCTCCAGTCCCAAAGCAATCGGAAGAAAACCGACGGCCAACAGGGGAAGTGTCCGCATCTGGGATTCGAGGATGCGACGAACCAGGTAGCTCCAACCGCCTCCCGTCAAATGCGAAATCATCAGGATGGCCATGCCACCGAGCGCAATTCCCAGGCAGTACGTGTAGACGGCAAGGTACGCACGAAAGAATTGGGCGGGACTTCCAAACAACGCGCCCAACACGCACAACAACAGCGCAGCACAGCCTGCGGCCAGACACCGTTTCTCCCATTGCCAGATGAGCACGTCGTTGTTGAGGGCCGAATTGCTCATGGCGCCCCCTTGCCGGATTGTGCACTCGATACGTCCCTCTTCATCTCGGGCGTTAGTTGATCGACAGGAAAATGCTGGCTGAGTTGCAGCGCGCGGACGTAGGCCACAATTGCCCACCGATCGCGCGGCGAGATTTGACCGGCGTAGGAGGGCATCGAACCGTACCCTTCGCTGACGACAGCAAAGAGGTGTCCCACGGGCACCGTTCGCAGCCGCGGAATGTGATAGGACGGTGGAGGCGTATAGCCGCGTTCCACAATCTTGCCGCGGCCCGTGCCGATCGGGTCATGGCAGACCACGCAGTAAATCGTGTACCGGTCGTGGCCGTGCTCCAAGACCTGCATCGTGACGGGATAAGGGAAACTGTTGACGAACTGGCTCTCGTCCAACGTCGAACTCTTGCCGCCGACATTCTTTCCCAGCGGAAGCGGATGCTCGGTGCGCGCCGTCTCGGCCTGTCGATTGGCCCCCGGTTTTCGACCGGTATAAAAGTGCTCATCGATTTCCAGGTGACCGCGTGCCACAGTTCCGGCGACCAGCTGCCGGGACGCCTGTCCATTTGGGAAAAATTCAGAAGTCTCCAGAGGCCGGTAGCTCGGCTGAGCGGCCATTTGCTGCTGGCAGCCCGATAATATGAAACCGAGACGCAATGCACCGATGAAAACGAAAACACGGCGCACGGGATAAGTAGCCCGTCGTCGAGTGCGTCGTCTTTTCACGCTCATCGCCATCGCTTGGCTTTCAGAATCACACCGCGACGAATTCACGTTTGGCCGGCTTGTCTTCATACGCCGATGGCCGCCACTCGAACGGGACCTCTACAACGCCGCCAGGCGGTTCCGTCGAAGCGAGGAAAGCGGCCGTTGCCACCTCGTCGAATCGCGGGTCGGCCGATTCGATGCATAGGAAAAACCGGTCCTGGCTGGCTCTCGCAAACCGGGGCACGTTGAAGACCGGATGATTCGGTCGGGGAAGCCCATTCAAGAACAACATTCCCAGAAAGGCCGAGAACGAGGCGACCAGGATCAAGACTTCGAAGGTGACAGGAATAAAAGCGGGCCAACTGTTGGGAGGCCGGCCGCCGGCGTTGAATGGATAGTCGACCGCCATCGACCAGTATTGCATGAAGAACCCGACGGCCGCGCCGGTAAGCCCACCAACGAGAACAGCAAACGGGATCCGCGTCTGCTTCTCGCCCAGTTCGCGCGCGAGCCCCTCGACTGGGTACGGGGTGTACGCGTCCATGGTCCGATATCCGGCCTTCCACGCCTGATGCGTGGCGCTTCGCACTTGCTCGGGCGTCTCATATTCGGCCATCAATCCGTAGAGGCGCGGCCGTGTCGTCATCGCCCCTCCTCATGCGCTTGCGATCCGGGCACGAGCGCCCGCATCTCGGACATCGAAATCATCGGCAGGAAACGGCAGAAGCACAAAAATGCCACTGTGAAGATCCCCAGCGTTCCCACATAAGTCAGAATGTCGAAAACGGTCGGCTGGAAAATGCCCCACGACGAAGGCAGGAAATCGCGGCTCAGCGTTGTCGTGATGAGCAGATAACGCTCCATCCACATTCCCGCCAGCACGACCACGCAAACGACAAACAGCACTTTCTCGTTTCGCCTGAGACTGGGAATCCACAGCAACTGCGGAAGAATGAACAC
>CAYWOV010000293.1:0-3576 GCA_964459965.1 uncultured Planctomycetaceae bacterium
GTCGACGCATTTGAATCCGATCCGGCGCGCGACGAGCCGCCCGATCGTCGTCTTGCCGGTTCCCATGAAGCCGACGAGGTACAGGTTTACATCCGCGGGATTCACGGGTGCGGCTCCCACGAATTGCCGGGGGCAGGCCCCCTTACTTGGCCGGGGTCGGAGCCGGGGCCGGAGCAGTGATGATGTCGAGCAGCTCAACCTCGAAGATGAGCGCGGCTCCGGGCGGGATCCCTGGCCGCCCCTCGTCTCCATAGGCAAGCTGCGGGGGCACGTAGAGCTTGATCGTCCCGTCAACTCGCTCATTGACCAATTCCCTCGCGAGTTCCAACAGTGCGCCGTCGCCGGTCCCGACCCGCTCACGCAGTGATTGGAGACGATCACGCCGAAGAGCGTAGTTGACCGGGCGTCGGTTGTCGGGGTCGACCAGGCTCAGATCCCACAGCTCGGTTCCTTGGTACAGATCAGGCACGCCGGGACAGGTTAGTTTGAGTACAGTTTGGGACAGCGAATTCCACATCCCGAAATCGGCAACGCGGCGGGCGAACGGTTCGAAATCGGCAAGAAACAAGTTGCGCGCGGACGGTTCCAGCAGGGCGGAGACAAAATCGCGAGTCGCTTGCTCATAGGGCTCGTTCGGGCTGACCCAACTCGTCATGGCCTTGGCTTCGTGCGTCGCCTTCAGCATGTATTGCTGGATGCGTTCGATGTAGGCCGCTCTTGCCGTGTTATCGAGCGGTTCCAGCGGCCAGGTGCCAAGCAGAGTTTGGTAAATCAGAAACTCGTCGTTGCGGCTTGGAGCGGGCTCGTCCTCGGCGACTGTTTTCTTGCCGCGATTCATTCGAGTCCATTTAAATGCGCGCGCGCGAAACTCGTTTGGGATTTCAGACAGCACGTCGATCCGCGTCCGGACATCTTCGCCGCGCTTTGTGTCGTGGGTCGAAGTAGCAAGCAGCGAACGGGGCCAGTGGGCCTGCCGTTCAAGATTTTGCTGGTGAAATGCAGCCAGCGTGGTGCCGAACCGTTCTGGATCGCCGCCGACTTCGTTCAGTGAGACGAGGCGGTTGTACCGATAAAACGCCGTGTCCTCAACCGACTTGGCCATCACGGGGCCAGTCACTTGCTGGAACCGGCCGACAAAATGCAGCTCCTCAGCTTTGCCAGCGTCGTCGCAGCCATAGGTGTCGGAGAGCAGCAAAACGTCGCGCACCAGATCGAAGATCGAGCCACTGATCGCAGGATTTCGGCGTTTGGCCCGGGCCACTGCCAGCTCAATGTATCGCTGGTCGCGGTCCGACACGCCGGCCGACGTGACGTAAGTACGGTAAACCGGAAAGCAGGCGATCACCTCACGAAGAGCCTCGGTCAAACTGTTGAGTGTAAAGTCGCGGCTACGCCGGTTGTGTTCGGAAATTCGATCCAGGTGATGGCCCAGCACGTTGATTTCCGCCGACATGGAGGCCTGCATGATCAGTTTCTTGCAGCGGTAAACCAACTCTTTGTATTCGAGCGGATGCCGAATGAATCGTGCATATAATGTGTCGAACGTCTTGGCGTGGCGTCGGTCGACGAAGATGCCGTTGAGGACATTCAGGAAGTCGTAACCTGTCGTACCGTGAACGGGCCAATTTTCGGGGAGTCGCTCGCCGGGCTCGAGAATTTTCTCGACAACGAGATAAAGCGGCTGGGCGAGCGGTGGTCTTTGCTCGTCTCGCGAGAACTCATCGAACCGCCGGCCAAGTTCGGCCTCGACATCATCCCAGCGCGTTGTCGGCAGCGCGTCGGTTCCCAGCGTAACATCAGATTCCGCGTTCGTGCCGGCCGAGTCTCTCTTTGCATCAACGATCTCGCGGCAAAGCTGTAGAAACCTGGCGCGCTGGAGTCGCCAGAGGTATTCGGCAGGATCGTACAGGCCATCGGGATGATCGATGCGAAGTCCGGTCGCTTTCCCTTCGGCCAAAAGTCGCAGGATGAGACCGTGCGACTTTTCGAACACATCGGGCCGTTCCATGCAGAGTGCCGCCAGTTCATTCACGTCGAAAAACCGGCGATAGTTGATCTCGTCCGCGGCCACGCGCCAATAAGCCAGGCGGTAAGCCTGGTTTTGCAGCAGTTGATCGAGCCGATCGAAGCTCTTGGGATCGCCAAGTTTGCCGTTAAAAATCGACACGTTTTCCGCGACGAACGCGTTGATCTCAGGCGAGGCGGCTGAGAGCTCGGCCAGCCGTCGCTTGATCACTTCCTTTTCGCGGCGGCGTTCGCCCACCTTTTCGGGATCGGTCTGGTTTCTGGCGGGCAGATGGCCGATGGCCGTGATGATGCTCTCATACTCGAGCAGTTGTGGATGCTCTCGCCCGAGTCGCTGCCGCAACTCATCGATTCGCTCGCTCAGGATCATCTCCCACGACCGCGGCTCGATTGGCAGGTGACGATTGCAATACTGCAGGCAAAACGAGCCCTCTTCGAATGCCAGCAGGAGCTGCTGTTCTTCCAAAACTTTTCCAAATTGGTCGCCCAGAATCGGGAGCAAGACCTTGTAGGCCAGATCGGGCTTAAGCGGCATCCAATCGATATCGAAAAAAGACGCGTACGGAGAAGCGGGACCGTTCTCCAGGACGTCCATCCACCAGGCATTGTCGTCGCTGGCCACACCCATGTGGTTCGGCACGACATCGAGAACTTGCCCCATTCCATGAGCCTGAAACGCCGTCGTCAGCGCGTTGTAGTCGGCTTCGCTGCCAATCTCTGGATTGAAGGAGTTATGGTCGACAATGTCATAACCGTGCATGGTCCCCGGACATGCTTTTACGCACGGTGACAAATAGCAGTCACTGATCCCCAACTCGGCGAGATAATCAACGAGAGCCTCCGCGTCGCGAAAGGTGAAGGTATGGTTCACTTGCAGGCGGTAGGTCGCCTCGGGCAATGGGCGGGCCGCAAGCCGCTGAGCCGCCGCTTCCAAGATTGTGTCGACAGCTGTGCTCGCTGCGGTGACGAACTCGGAAGTCGAATCACCGGTTCCGGTCAAAGTCGAACTCATTTCGCGCTCCACGACGCCGGGCCGAATACCCAGAATTCATAGGGCAAGAGCAAGTTCAAGGGATCCTGCGGTCCGCGGCTGCCTCCAAAGCGGGACTCTTCCGAACCGAGAAGCAGTTTGACACTGGGATGATCGGCTTCCGGCAGCAGCTGCGGTTGTCGCGACAGGTTAAAAAATGCCGTGAGTTCCCTCGCCAGCCCCACTCCAGCCATTTTACGTGTCAGTCGGAGCACAGGCGACGCATCGTGCCAATTCTCGACCAGGCACGAGTCGGATGCCTTTGAGTCGTTCAATGGCAACCAGAAACGGCGAACAGTCAACAAATCGTAATACAAACGCCGCAAGCCCGCGTACCGCGACCCATCGGGCCACGCCCAACTCAATTTCGCAGACTCGAAGGTCTCTTGCGCCAGCGGGTCGGGAACTTTGTCGTCTGCACCCAGAGCAACAAACTCGTTGCGGCGCCCGCGGCGGGTTGCCTCAATGATTTCTGGTTGTTCGAAGGAGCAGAAATAGGGAAAGGGCCGCGTCTCCCCATA
>CAYWOV010000293.1:3676-5175 GCA_964459965.1 uncultured Planctomycetaceae bacterium
AACGTTCGATTGAGCGCCTTGACCAACTGCTCGGGTCGGCCGAAATCGGCGTAGTAACCGAAGCGCTCGCCCGTCAAAACAGCGTGCAATGAATGGTGGAAGTCATCACTCCATTGTGCGTCGAGGCCCGCGCCGCCCGACTGCGGTGGATCGAGAAGCCGCACGTCGTTCAAATCGCTTTCGGCGATGATGTGCACAGTCCGGCCGAGCTTCCGTGCCTCATCGTCAGCGGCCTCTTTGATTTCCCGCAGGATGTGCCGGGGGCTGGAATCGTAGATCGCATGCACCGCGTCGATCCGCAAGCCGTCAAAATGGAACTCGCGAACCCAATAACGTACGTTTTCCAGGACAAAAGCCCGCACGGCGTCAGAGCCGCGACCGTCAAAGTTCATTGCACGTCCCCAGGGCGTGCGATGCCGGTCGGTGAAGTAGGGTCCGAATTCGGCGAAGTAATTGCCTTCAGGTCCCAGGTGGTTGTAAACGACATCGAGGATGACGGCCAAGCCCGTCCGATGGCACGCCTCGATCAACCGCTGCAGTCCCCGCGGGCCGCCGTAACTGTTCTGAACGGCGAACGGGTAAACCCCCTCATACCCCCAACCGCGTGTTCCGGGGAACTGGGCCACGGGCATCAATTCGATGGCCGTTAAGCCCAGTTCACGAAGCTCCTCAAGACGCGAGATCATCGCGTCAAATGTTCCCTCGCGCGTAAAGGTCCCGACGTGAAGTTCGTAAATCACAAGTTCTTTTCGCGAGAGGCCGGCCCAATCTCCTTCGGACCAATTGAAGCGGTCCGTGCGGACGACCCCTGACGGCCGGTGTACTCCGTCGGGCTGCCATCGCGACATGGGATCGGGGCGCTCCGGCCCTCGATCGATACGGAAAGCGTAGCGATGTCCTTCCTCGATGTCCGGGTCCGTATGAACGAAATAGCCGCCGGGCTCAGGCGTCATTTCAAGAATGCGGCATTCGCCGGGTTCCGGATACAGCACGAGCTCCATTGTGCGGGCATGCGGAGACCAAACGCGCCAACAAACCGATCCCCCTGCCAGTGTCAAAGCTCCGCAGGGAGGCGGCCCTGCCTGCAACTCGTTTGCCAGTGCGGGGCTGATCGTGCTCAAGTTCATGCGACGAGATCCGCTTCCCCCGGATGATCAAGACACAAGAGCGTGGTGAAATAGTCGCGGAGATGGCGGAGCAAGAGAAAATGTTCGCGAACGAACTCGTGACCTATGCGGCCCATCCGCTCTCGCTTATCGGCATAACGCAGCAGGTAGCGAATACGATAAGCCGCACCGGCCGGCGAGTGCACCAGAAAACCGGTGTGGTAATCGTGGACCTGCAGTGTAATTCCGCCGCAGGCCCCGCCGATGACGGGTTTCCCCTTCCAAAGCGCCTCCGTGACGGTCAATCCGAATCCCTCTTTGAGCGATTTTTGCAAGACGATGACCGCCGAACGCTGCAGAGCATTGATGGCCCGATGTGAATCGGGCGGGAGC
>CAYWOV010000294.1:0-5169 GCA_964459965.1 uncultured Planctomycetaceae bacterium
CCGGCCCGCAACGCGCGCGTCCGGTCTTCCGTTCGAGCAAATGCGGTGAGCGCGATCGCAGGGACTTTTGACGAAGCATGGCTTTTCGTGCGGAGTTGTCGCAGGAACTCGTAACCATCGATCTCCGGCATGCCGATATCGCTGATCACCACGTCGGGGTCGCAGTGCTTGAACAAGTCCAAGGCTTGAGTCGCACTTTCCGCCGTGGTCACATCGGCTCCGCATTCCTCCAACAGCCGTTTGACTAGGGCGCGAGCATCCGGTTCGTCGTCAACAAACAGCACTTTAAGTCCCGTGAGATTGGTCAAACCGACGTCGACCGGTGCGGCGCTCGGAGAGGTCGGATGAACGCGTGTCGGCTCGGTTTTATTCTTGAGCAGTAAGACAGGCAGCGTCACGACGAAACCCGCGCCTTTTCCTTCCCCGGCGCTCTTGGCACGCACGCTCCCTCCGTGCAGTTCGACAATTTCCTTCACGATCGCCAGCCCGATTCCCAAACCGCCGTGTTTGCGTGTTGTGGAGGCATCCGCTTGTCGAAATCGCTCAAAGAGGTGCGGAAGAAAGGCGGGATCGATCCCCTGACCAGTGTCCGAGACCGAAAGCTCGATATGCGAATTGACCCTTTCAAGCCGGACCTGGACTTTACCCCCTTTTGGCGTGAATTTGACCGCGTTGGACAGCAGGTTCCACAAAACCTGTTGCAAGCGGCCGGGATCGCCCAAAACGGGCCCGGCGAGCGGATCGAGAAGTCGTTCGATGCGAATTTCCTTGACGGCCGCCGCAGGCCGCATCGTTTCAATCGCCGCTTCGATAAAAGAAACGGGCTCAAGCTGCTGCAAATCAAGTCGGAGCTTCCCGGAGATGATGCGGCTCATATCGAGCAGATCATCGATCAGCTGCTTTTGCGTTCGCGCGTTGCGCTCGATCGCCCGGCCGGCCTCCTTCATCTCCTCCGCGCTCATCGTGCCGATGCCCATCAATTGGGCCCAGCCCATAATGGCGTTCAGCGGTGTCCGCAGCTCATGCGAAAGCGTCGCCAGAAATTCGTCCTTAAGCTGGTTGGCACGTTGCGCATCGGAACGGGCATTGCGTTCGGCTTCCAGGAGCTGTTCTTTCTCCCGCTCGACACTCTTCTTCGCGGTAATGTCGCGGGCAATTTTCGACGCGCCGACGACCGTTCCCGTCGAATCGCGTATCGGAGAAACGGAGAGTGAGATGTCCACGCGTCGCCCGTCCTTCGTTACGCGCTCCGTCTCAATATGATGGATCCGCTCTCCCTTTCTCAGGCGGCTCAAAATGCCCGCTTCTTCGTCATGCCGTTCCGGCGGCACGATCAGCAGAATTGGCCGTCCGACCGCCTCTTTTGCGGTGTAGCCGAACAACCTCTCCGCGCCGGCGTTCCACGACGTGATGATGCCGTCTAGCGTCTTGCTGATGATGGCGTCATCGGACGACTCGACAATCGCGCCCAGTCGCGCCTCGACGACGGCGCTCGCCTTTCGGGCTTCAATCTCCTCTCGCAGCCGGGCATTGGTCGCTTCCAGCTCGGCAGCCGCGTTTCGTCGGATGCGAGCCATTTCAATCAGCGCGCCCACTCTAGCGACCAGTTCCCGAGCGCTGAACGGTTTGACGAGATACTCGTCGGCTCGCGATTCGGCCCCCTCGACGCGGGCTTCCTCGCCGGCACGGGCCGAAAGCATGATCACCGGGGTCTGGTGAAGCGCCGGATCCGCGCGGACCGCCCGGAGCAGCCCAAAACCGTCCAGAATGGGCATCATCACGTCGGTCAGGATCAAATCGGGCTTGCGGACGCGTGCTGCGTCGAGAGCCGCCTGCCCGTCGGCAACGGCCTCCACGTCGTACTGTGCGGCCAAGAGCCGGCGCAGATACTCGCGCAGGTCGTGATTGTCGTCGGCGATGAGGACACGACCTTTGGATGCCGACGGACCACGCAAATCTTGTAAGGCCGGCTCCAGTTCCGTAATCGATGCGCGCTCCGGCGATTCCGCCTCCGGCAGCCAGTGCAGCGCCTCCTCCAGGAACGGAGCGGCCACGGCCGCCGGGGGAGCGAGTGCGGTGGGAGCGGCGATGCGGCCGGCCGGAAGGTGCTCTTTGCCCAGCGGAATCGTGACGAAAAAAGTCGTTCCGTGATCGAGCCGGCTCTCGACGCGTATGGCGCCGCCATGCAGCTTGACGAGTTCTTGCACCAGAGCGAGCCCGATTCCGGTGCCTTCGTGCGTCCTCGCCCGCGCGCCTTGGATGCGGTGAAAGCGCTCGAAGAGCCGAGGGAGTTCATCGGCGGGGATGCCGGTGCCCGTATCGCGGACCGACAATTCGGCCATCGGGCCGACTCGGCGCAAAGTCAGCGCGATTTCGCCCTCGAATGTGTATTTGAAGGCGTTGGAAAGAAGATTCAGCACGATCTTCTCCCACATCTCGCGATCGACAAAAACCGGCTGTTCAAGAGGCGGGCAATCCAGCACCAGCCGCAAGTTAGCCCGCTCAAAGGCCGAGCGAAAGACGCTGGCCAGATCGCATGTTGCGGCAGCGAGGTCCGTGGGCTCGTACTTCGGTTGCACGCGCGCCGCTTCGATGCGAGAGAAATCGAGCAGGGAGTTGACAAGTTTCAGCAGCCGCAGGCTATTGCGATGTGCGATGGAAAGATCTTCCCGCAACCCTTCGGGAAGGGCGCCTGCCTCTTTGGAAATCGCGTCTTGAAGCGGACCTAACATCAGGGTGAGGGGCGTGCGGAACTCGTGGCTGACGTTTGAGAAAAACATCGTCTTCGCACGGTCCAGCTCAGCCAGCGCCTCGACTCGTTGCCGCTCCTCTTCATAGGCGCGTGCATTGGCGACGGCCGTGGCAATCTGGCCCGCAAGCAGATCCGCAAACCCTTTGTAGCCGTCGCCGAACACGAGTCGCGGACTGATTCCCGCGATCACGAAACCCGCCAATCGTGATTGACCGGGCCTTGCCAACGGTAGCACGATGGCCTGCTGCGGCGGCTCCGGCCAAACGCCACACTTCAGCCGACCGAACCGTTGTTCGAGATCCGTGAGCAGCTTGGATTGCCCCGTTGCAAGAACCTCGCCGAGGGGCCAACTCGCTCCCGCGCCTAATGAGAGATCCCAACTGCTCGGGGCAGCCGGAGAATTCTCTGGAAGACCGGCAGCACCGGCCAGCCGCACAATCGCCGTCTCGGAATCGAGGAGATAAATCAGAGCAAACGGAACGTCGTGGGCGTTTTCTGCAAGTGTTCGCGCCGCGGTTCGGCAGGCGTCTTCGGCGGATTGCACGACAGCGGTCGTGTTTGTCGCGAGTTCGCGCAGCGTCCTTAGCCGCCGCTCGCCGATCGTTCGTTCCGTGTCCTCGGTGACGACGCAGAGCAGGCCGCCCACACCCCCCTTGTCATCGGGAACGGGACTATATGAAAAGGTATGATACGTCTCTTCCTTAAATCCTTGACGCTCGAGAAAGAGGAGTAACCCCTCGTCCCAGGTCGCCTTGCCTGTTTGCACGACGGACTCGGCACGCGGACCGATGTCGTTCCAAATCTCCGGCCAAACCTCGCGAGCCGGGCGGCCCAACGCCCAAGGGTGTTTCGGACCGAGCGTCATCCGCGCATAGGCGTCGTTGTAGAAGAAAGTGAATTCGGGTCCCCAGCCGACCCACATTGCATATCGCGAATCGAGCATGATTCGCACAACCGTCTTCAGGCTTTGGGGCCACGCCGCGACCGGGCCGACCGGCGTTTTCGACCAGTCATAAGCCTGCGTCCGCTCTTTCAGTTCGCCGTCTCCGGCGACAAAAGCGAGGGGATCTTGTCCCGAGGCAAGATTCAAGCCCTGACTCATTCCACACCTTTCGGTCTGATCGAGCGTGCGTCCGCGAAGCGACCAGTCTAGCTGACAGCGTCGGCCCCCAACCAGCAGCAACGCCTGGCTTAATCTTGACCAATTCGGCTCCGCCGCGTTCAACGTGAAAACCCGCATTGGGCCGGTTTTGCCACGGCGCCGAACCGGGTTCGGCGGCGGTGCCGGGTTCTCACGCAAAGGCGGACTTTCTACAATTCTGCGGCCGACTCAACGCCGCCAACGAGTGAGACGTACTCTTTATGATGGTTTGGTTCAACCTGCTCATTCTGCTCTTGATCACCGCCGGGCACGCCGAATTGATGATAATCCTCGTCAATCGGATCGATGCGCTCGCCCTTCCGCGGCCCACGTTGCGTCGCATTCGGTTCGCGGTCGATTTGGTGATCGTGTCGTTTCCCTTGCTGCTCCTCTGGTTCGTTGGGATCAAGGAGCCGGCCGTTCTGTTCGGCGGCCGCTGGTCTCATGTCTCCCCATTTTGGATGGCCTATTTTGCCCTCTGCAGTTGCGGATTCCTGGCATTCCTTGCGTCGGTCGGTCGTTGGATTTCGAAGCGGGTTCCGAGCGTGCAGATCTCCAATCACTCGCGGACCGTCGATGTCGCGGAACGCCTGGGCTACAAACCGGTGGGGCAGGGTAAACATCGTATTTTGGCGACACTGCCCTTCAACGAGGCCTTTCGCATTCAAGTCTCCGACAAACGTTACGCGCTGCCGCGCGTACCGACCGAGTGGCACGGCCTTTCGATCCTGCATGTGACCGACTCGCATTTCATCGGCAACGTCGATCGGCCCTATTTCGAGGAGGTTGCGAAACTAGCAGCCGAGATGCATCCGGATCTCATCGTTTTCACGGGCGACTTGCTCGACGATCTCGACTTGTTGCACTGGCTTCCGGCGACCTTTGGCCGTTTGACCGCGCCGCTGGGCTGCTATTTTTCCTTGGGAAACCACGATTGGTTCTACGGAGCGCAGGAAATCCGCGACGAATTCGCCCGCTGCGGTTGGCAAGATACGGCCGGGCGGTCGATCGTAATTGAGCATCACGGACATCGGCTTGAGATCGCCGGCACAGAGCGACCTTGGATGGGCGCCCATCCGGAATTCAGCGGTGACGCGCCCGCCTTCCGCATCCTTTTGAGTCACACGCCGGACCACATCGCCTGGGCCCGCGCGCAGGGCGTCGACTTGATGCTGTCGGGGCATAACCACGGCGGACAGATCGTGTTGCCGGTGATCGGGCCGGTTTTCGCGCCCAGTCGCTATGGCGTTCGTTATGCGGGGGGCGCCTTCTGGTC
>CAYWOV010000295.1:0-5164 GCA_964459965.1 uncultured Planctomycetaceae bacterium
CGTGTTCGGCGAGGTATTGCTGGAGTTTTTCCCGGTTCCGCTGCAGGAAGCGGGGGACCTTGCCGTCGGCAAGTGCCGACAGGAGTTGGCGGGCGTCGTTTCCGACGTCTTTGGCGAGTTGTGCCACCTCGGGGAGGAATCGGTCGCCGATGGCATTCGAGGCTTCGAGAACCGATCGGTCGACCGGCTTGCCGCGGCCGATCCGCCAGTAGCGAAACGCAGTCGCCAGCAATTCGGCACGCGCCTCCGCTCGCAGGAGCGCGGTCGAGCCGGACCGAAAGTCGACAAAGTCTGACGGCAATGCGCCCAGCGCGATCAACTCGCGGAGCTGACCCCACAGATTGATATCCTGCTTCAGCAACCGGTAGAGCAATTGCACATCGTCCACGAGGTACCAGAGGTGCAGTTCCTCGGGCTTGCCGTAGGCGTCGGGCGCAGGAACGCGGAGCAGTTTTCCGTAGCCGAGCCAATCCTCGCCGTCGGGCGGTGCGACTTCGACGGGCGGTGGGGCGATATAATCGACGATGGGAACCCGCTCCACCGCGCTAAAGTTCCGCACCTCGGCCAGGTCGATGTGCTTCCAGCGGATATCCGCGCAGTCCTTCAGCCGGCGGCGCCACTTGCTCACTTCGTCGTGTTGGGCGGTGAGATAAAAGACCTGGCGGCCTTGGCGGCAAATCTCGATGGCCGCGTCGATGATCTGGTCGGCCCGCGCCTCGTCGCTGTTGCCCAGCGTTTCATCGAGCACGAGCGGCAGCTTCCACTGCGTTTCCTGCATTTCCAGAAAGGCGAGGCGGACGGCAAACAGCAGCTGCAGCCGCGTGCCGCCCGACAATTGGTCCAACGGCATCACGCGTTGGCTCCCCGTCTCGACCGCTCGAAACGCCGGCTCGCCCCGGCCGGCCGGGGAGATATCCAGGCGGTAGCGACCATGCGTGATGCGGCCAAACAACAGCCGGGCCCGTTCCAGCACGGCCGGCTGCTGCAAATCGCGCTGTTGCTCATCCAAGAGATCGCACAAGAGGTCGCCGGCGATGGCGTCGCAATCCATCTCGCGCTGGGCGGCCAGGTCGCCCTTTGCCTTCGACTGTGCGGCAAGGGCCTCTTCCAGGTCGTGCATCTGTTTCGCCGTATCGACGCGCGTCTGAATCTCGATGATCTGCTTATGCAGATTCTCGGCTTGAGCGACCCGGTCGCGGCATTCGGCTAGTTCGGCCGCAAGCGTTTCGGCGGCGACACCCTCGAACTGCGAAACTTCGCCGAGATCGCGTGCCTTGAGTTCCAAATCCCGCCGTGCTCGTTTGAGCGCCTCGTCCGCCTCGCGATAGCGGGGCAATTCTTCGAGCCGGCGACAGAGTTCTCGCTCGTCGTCTCGGGCGACTCCCGTCGTGTCGAAAAATGCGGCAATCTGTGTTTGGACGGCGGACTCGTCGCTGGCGAGCCGCTGGCTTTCACGTTCGCAGACTTTCAACTCGGAGATCGCAGCGTCCCGCTGGGCGAGCCGCTGATCGAGATCCTCAACCTGCGTTGCCGCCGTTTCGACGTCGGCTGTCACGTATCCGTACGGAGCCAGGGCGCCGGCGGTCTCGGCCAGCTCTTTCTTGAATTGTTCTTCAAGATGAGCCGCCTCCGCCCGAACTTCGTCGCATTTGGCGTGTGCCTCTTGGCAATTGAGGATATTTCTTGCCAGCAGGATCAAGGCCCCTTCGCCGGAGGCGAGGGTGTCGTCTCCCAGGCCCGCTTCGCGCAGATGCTGGGCAAGTTCGGTCCGATACGCTTCCAACCGCTGGCGACATTCGCGCACTCGCGGCTTGAAGTCGCTCCAGCGAGACGCGCGGACCTGCTCGAAGCCGGCCTCTCGGGATTCTCTCAATAGCTCTCGCATTCGCATGCCGACGGCGTCCGCCGACCACGTCGCCGGCGGTTGAACGCCGAGTTTCGAGAATTCGCTGGCGATCGCCGGTCGCGGATCGATCAGCGAGTTTACCCGACGCGGCCACAGCGTCCACAACGCCAGCCCGGCGCTCACGACCAGTCCCAAAAACCACGACGCGTGCACCGTGAAGGCCAATACGAGCGAGAGCACAGCCCAAGCGATCGCGGCGCCCAAGAGCGCGGTCCGTTGGCGAGTCAGATCGTCCGCGGGGACTCGCGACGAAGCTGCCTCATCGGCCGCCAGCCAGCGGGCGAGGACTTGCGCGGCCCGATTCAAATCATCCGCACTGGCGGCCGATGGTGCTTTTTCGAGTTCGGCCAGCCAGCGCTCCAGTTCGCTCGCCGCGTCGACCTTGCTTCGCAGCGGCTCGCCGCGATGGGCGAATGCCAGCAAGCGTTCGATCTTATCGGCGTCGAGCAGTGAATCGCTCGACTCGGGCGAGCGGCTTCCCAAGGCCCGGCGCGTCTGCTCGACCGCTCTTGCGGCGGCGGCAGATTGCCTTTTTCGCTCTTCGACACTTTCGCCGAGCGCACGCAACCGCTGGCACTTCAGACGCAGAATGCCGACTAGCTGATTGTCGGCCGGAGTCGATTCGAACGCCGCTTGCGTGCGTCGCTCTTCGGCTGCGCGCCGCGAGTCGGCATTTTGCCGTTGCTCGCCCTGAACCGTCGCCAGTTTGGCACGAACTTGACGCAGCCGGTCCATCTCGTCGCCGCAGAGCTGGTCGATACCGGCAGGGAAACGGGCCAGGTCTTCGGCACGATCGCTGACGTCTTGCCGAGCCTTGAACCAAGCGGCCGCCATTTCGAGCGTTTGGGCTCGATTGGTGGCTTGGCGCGTTCGATCGAATTCGACCTGCAACTCGGCCAGCCGCCACTCTTGCTCGACGAGTTGCTCCTGTTCTGCTCGAATCGCATCCACACGCTCTCGCGCCGCGAGCACATTTTTGTACGCCCCGGTGCCGCGAGTGGAGACCTGGCTGCGGAAGGCCAGTTCGTTCCGCGCCGCGCGGAGGTCGAATCCTCCAGCCGACTGCTTGAGCAGTTCGCCCGCAAAATCCGACGCGTCTCCCTGTAAGAGGTCGTGCAGGGCAAAGATGTACCGATCGCGAACGCCTTCTGGCACAAGCGTGGGCATCGCCTGTCCGGTGGCACCGCGCTGCGAGCGGCTGTCGCCCATGTCGAATTCGACTAAAACCGCCTCCGCGTCGAGCTTGAGCAGCCCGCGTAAAATGGACCGACGGAACCGCTCGGTCGGTTCCTGCGGCGCAAGCAGCTGACGGATGGCACCGCTGAGCGACGTCTTTCCCGACGCGTTAGGCCCGTAGACGATATTGATTCCAGGCTCCAGATCGTCGAGCGCGAAGCCCGACGGCTCCAGCCCGTCCAGACGGTCGATGCCGATCCGCATGAAATGCAATTTTGGATCGCTCACGCGGTGGCCTCTTGTTCGACCAGTTTTCGCATCAGCTTCCAAGCTTGACGGCTCACACGCGCTCGGCTCTCCGCCGGATCGGCAGGAGCCTCGCCGCCAACGACCGCATACGTCGGCGATTGATACGCCCGCTGCACCGACGCTTGCACGCGCACGAGTAGCTTTTGCACGGCAGGATCGGGCGTGCCGGTCGCGGGCGATTCGAGGTCCAACAACAGGCGCGCCAGAATGCCGGTCAAATCCTTGCGGCGGCTTCTAGATTCGAGATCGATTTCCGGCCGCGTGTCGTCGATGACATGGTCGACGATGGCCGTCGCATCGCCGACCGGCAGTTCCAGCTCGTTGATTCGGGCTTTCAATTCGGCGACGCCTTCGGCGGCCCGTGTTTCGCCCACGAGCCGAAGTCGCAGGACGAGTCGGGCGAGATCTGCACTGTCCTCCACGGCTTTGCGAAGCGAAGCGCGGACGACGTCGAAGAGTCGCTCGTCCAGCTCGCTTTGCGAATGCGCACCGGAAAGATCGACTTCGCAATCATCATAGCGGACCGGCGACAGGACCAACTGACTGGCCGTCACGCGCCGCGGGCCGTGCACCTCCAACAGCCAGGGACCGTGCGGGCCGCCTTCGCCAGGGTCCATCGCTTGGGGCGATCCGGGATAAAGCAATGGCGGTCCGGGAGCGCGCGCGTCGAGCATGCAGGCATGAATGTGTCCCAACAACCAAAACGAAACGAGCTGCCGCTTGAGTTCGGCCCGCGACACGGGGAGATAGGAGCTGGCCGGTTGATCCAGATCGCAGTGCAGCATCCCGATCGTAGGCAACCCGTCGTCGGGCGGCGATTCGTATGTTCCGAAAGGACTGGTTACGACGCGTTCTTGCGGAAACGACCAACCGTGGAGGCGCGCAACCGGCGAACCGCCGCGCTGCAGAATTTTTTCTTCCCAGACACCGTCGCGTCCAATCAGCGTCAGCGCGTCGCCGCCAACTGATTGCTGAATGCGCGGCAGAACATCCCAGTCGTGATTGCCAGAAACGGCAAACGTCGGTATCGACTCGGCGGTCAGACGCCGCAGCCCGCGCTCCAGCGGTCCGGCGGCCTCGAAAAACCGGTTGTGATGATCAACCACATCCCCCGCTAAGAGGACGGCCGCCACGCCCTCCTGGATCGCCCGCTCGACGATCCGCTCCCACATCTTGGCCGCAGAAAAGCGGCCCGCCTCGTCATCCTTGAGGCGAGTGGGACGCCGACCAATGTGCAAATCAGCGGTGGCAAGCAGCTTGAACGACACGGCGAACATCCCTGGGCCGGCGGTTCGTCAAACGAACCGACAAACGCGACTCCTGATTTCGTAGCGTGGGACAAGGCCGGCATTGCGGCCGCCGGCCCACCATTCCGGCTCGTTCCAAGAATGGTGGGTCGGCGCTCGCTGGCGCGAGCCGGTCGCACCATACGAGGAACAATCAGCCCTCTCTACCAGACCTGAACGCGATCCTCTGGCTTGCGGTACATGGCGTCGCCCGGTTTGACGTCGAAGGCCTCGTAGAAAGCCTCGATGTTCGACAGGGGGACCGTGGCACGGAACTTCCCCGGTGAATGCGGGTCGGTCCGCAGACGCAGTTTTTGTTCGGCGTCGCGGATGTTGCCGCGCCAGACTTGGGCGAAACCGATGAAGAATCTCTGCGGTCCGGTGAAGCCGTCGATCACCGGGGCGGGGCGTCCTTCGAGCGATTTTTGATACGCCGCGTAGGCGATGGCCACGCCTCCCAGGTCGGCGAGGTTCTCGCCCAGCGTCA
>CAYWOV010000296.1:0-5158 GCA_964459965.1 uncultured Planctomycetaceae bacterium
CCAAGAACAGCGTGTTTGCCGGGCCCCAATGGTCACGGCCGGCGTTCGGATTAATCCGCGGCGTGCGCCCAAATTCGCCCATGGCCACGATGAGCGTCGTTTCGAGCAAGCCCCGATCTGCCAGATCGCGCACGAGAGCTCCCAAACCGGAGTTGAATTGTGGCAGAAGCTGTGTCTTCAGAATATGAAAATTATTGAAGTGCGTATCCCAGTTGTTATGGGTCACCATCACGCAGCGCGTGCCGGCTTCGATCAGCCGCCGGGCCATCAGGCACGATTGGCCCAATGTGTGTCGGCCGTATTCGTCGCGGATCGAATTGGCTTCCGACGAAATATCGAAGGCCGCACGCGTCTCGGCCGACGTCATCAGGTCAAACGCCTTTTGTTGGAAATTGCTCATGGTCTTCGCGCCGGAGTTGGCCCGCAGCGCGGCCCGCTTGCGGAAACGATCGACTCGGTCGAGCAGGGCCCGCCGATGGTTCAGCCGACGCACATCGACCGCCAGCGGAGGCAGCAAATCTGGAACTGCGAAGCCAGGCGTGCTGGGATCTCCTTCAGCAACAAAGGGAGCAGCCGACGAACCGAGATAGGCGGGGCCGGCCGAGTTGTGCATTTTCAGGACCGAGACGTAAGGCGGCACGGCTCCGATCGGTCCTCGCTTGCGGGCGATGATCGATCCGTGAGACGGGCGTTCGTTATTCGGCTTCAGATTCGGATTGAAACCGGCCGACGGGGAATAGCCGGTGAGCATGTAATGATCGGCCAGCCCGTGGCCCGAATTGTTGTGCGTAAACGACCGCAGCAGCGAAAACTTGTCGGCTTGTCGCGCCAAGGTCGGTAGATGTTCGCAAATTTGCAGACCGGGCGCCGTAGTATCGATCGGTCGAAAGTCGCCGCGGAACTCGGGAGGCGCTTCTGGCTTGAGGTCGAAGACGTCAATCGTGCTCATGCCGCCTTGCAGATAAACAATGATCAGCGAGACGTCGCGTCCGCCGCGGCGAACGGCAGGCCGCGCCGGCTCGGCGGCCGCTTGGCCCTTGAGCAGGTCGGGAAGCGACAGCGAGAAACCCAACGTCCCAGCGAATCCAATCTTCAGCACATCGCGGCGGCGAATTCCGTCACAGCTTGCAAAGGGAAAGGTCATTTCCGTCTTCCTTCGGGTTTCGCTCAATGGTTGAACAGAAACTCAACCGTGTTCATCAGGCTCCAGGCAAGATCCTCGGCCGCTTTTCGGCGGTCCGTGGCATGAGTTTTCGTGTCGTCGCCCGTTTTGAGGTATTCGACCGCAGCACGCCTTTCGTCGTCGGACGGACGGCGCCCGTAAAACGTCAGGTAAATCTCCGAAACCAAAGCCGCGTCGTCATGGAAGTGTTCGACCAAATGTGCGATCCGGCCGCCGGCGTCAGAGAGCTTTGCGTGGATATTCGGCGAGTTCAGGACGTGCAGGACTTGGGAAACGCTCGGGTCGATGCTCCGCTCACATTCACACGCCGTGACGCGCACGGGGCGCCCGAATAACTTCAGGAAATAGTGCGGCGACTCGTTATCCCACAGGTCGATTGCCCGCCCACCGCGGGGAATGCCGCGGAATTTTTCACCGACGCCCGTTGTCTGGCAGATCGCATCCAGAAGAACTTCCGCATCGAGCCGGCGCAGCAGGGCCCTCGAATAATTCTGATCGTCGCGCTCGTTGGTCGCATTCGGTTCCGACGAGAGTCGATACGTCCGCGACGCGGTGATCGTTTCGATCAGCCAGTGCAAATCTTGGTGATGCTGGACGAAGCCAGCCGCCAGCGCATCGAGCAACTCCGGATTGGACGGCGGATTCGTCAGGCGAAAATCGTCGACGGGTTCCACAATTCCCCGGCCCAGGAAATGAGCCCACATGCGGTTGACCAGGCAACGGGCCAGCCACGAATTGTCGCGGGATGTCATCCAGTCGGCCAGTATCGCGCGACGGTCTCCAGACAAGGATTGCTTTGGGTTCGGTGTTCCCAGCGCGTGGGCAAAGACTTCCTCGCCCGTCCGCGGATGGCGGGTCGGAGTGGTTGCCATTGGAACCAGCAATTCTCCGCGAGCCGTCGGCTTAAAGGCGACTTGAGTGAAGAACGCCTGCATCCCGCAGTAGTCGGTCTGGCTCCAACGGTCATACGGGTGATGGTGGCACTGAGCACACGCGATGCGGACGCCCAGGAAGACCTGTGAGATGGTGCTGGCGAGTTTCCCCGAATCAGTATCAGTCTTATAGAACAATGTCGCCGGAGTTTCGGTCAACGACCCCTCGGCGCAGACCAACTCGCGGACGAATTGGTCGTAAGGCTTGTTTTCGGCGAAGCTGTCCCGAATCCAGGAGTAATAATCGTATGTCTGCTTGAAGCCCAGCGTGCGGCGATCCACCCGCAGCAAGTCGGACCACCGCAAGGCCCAGTATTCCGCGTATTCCGGTCGGTGCAACAGCGACTCGACTACCCGCGCTCGCCGCTCGGGATGTTTGTCGGCGAGAAAACCGCGGATCTCATTCGGGGTCGGCAGTGTGCCGATCACGTCGAGAAAAACCCTCCGCAGAAATTCGTCGTCGGTACAAAGCGGGGATGGAACGATGTTGAGTCGGTCGAGCTTCACGTCCACCATGCGATCGATGAAGTTGTGCTGGGGCAGGTTTTCACCGTGTGCGGGCTGCCGCTTTGAGCGCGGCACGTCGACCGGAACAAGGGCTCGAAAGACATCGACGGCCCCCATGTAGGCTGCCATGACGGCCGCTTCGCCCGGATGGTCGCCGGCCGTCACCAGTCCGAAATTGTTGACCTGGACCAGCTCGTCCCGATTCGACTGAAATTTGGCGTGGTTGGTGACGTCGACTTCATGTCCGTCGGTGTAGCGGGCCGCCACTCGCAACTGCTGCGCCTCGTGCGTTCGCATCTGCCGTTCGCGGGGCATGACCGCGATCGACGAAATGCGCGGAGCCGCGAGGTCGCCTTCGGGCGCGCCGGCCGCAATCCAATCGCGAAGCAGGCGGTATTCGGGCGACGCCTTCTGGATCCGCAGGCCTCCACCATGGGGGACGCTTGCCGACGCCTTTTTCAGAATCAGGCTTTCCTCTGGAGCGGCCGGGAAAATCCGTCGACCGCGTCCCTCTTCGAGCAGGGCCAGCCGATCGGCAGGCGGGTCAAAGCCGAAGATCGACAGCTTGAACCCGTTTTGTCCCTCGGCCTTGCCGTGACAGCCCGAGGAATTGCAGCCGAAACGGCTCAGGATGGGAAGAATATCGTTCTCAAAGTGAAGCGAGCGAGGTGCGTGCGAGTGGGCCACGCAAACAGCAAGCGTCCGCGTCTCGTTGCCGACCGTGACTTCGATCTCCGTCTCGCCGTCTCCGACACTCTGCGTTACGCCGTCGGGCCCGATTTCGACAACTGAGAGGTTCTTCGAACGGTAGACTGCGGCACGAGTCAGGTCGACGGTTCGTCCGTCGGTACCAGGACCGCTGACAAGCAACGAATATCGACAACTCGGACCGGTCAGGGAAAGTCTCACGGGATCAATGCTGAAGCGCGATCCGCTCCCACCGCCGAGACGACCCGCACGATGTGCATTGGCCTTTGCCGCGGCAGCCCGTAGTGCAGCTCCGTTAAATACCAAGTAGACGATCGCGAGCAGAGCGAAGAGTAAAGAAAACCGTCGCGGACCAGCATTGGCGACAGACGAGCTCTGTTTGCGAAGGCAGAGGAATAAATGGCAGGTCGCGCGCAACATCGACGTTGCCGTCCTTTCCGTCGACGCGCGAGGCAGGTCAATCGAGCCGGTAATCAGGCGGGCACCGGCTAAAACGCATCGACATCGGGCATGTATAAGCAATCGTCCATCTTACGGCGTGACTGCGGTTTCGCAAGCACATTGTGTATCGCGCGGCAAAATCGTCTAAATTCATTGGCATTTCCCCGCTGCCAATTGCCGACCACCGGGCTTTCTGCGCCAAGAGCCCCGCCGACATACGACGTTGAGGAGTTTTGACACGGCTGACCGCGCACGATTAAGCTGGCGAGCACCGACACGCGGCTGCCGGTGCGATGCAAGCGTCGTGGCGATTCCGCAGGCGACCGCAGGCCGGCAGCCGGAGAAGGATTAGTCCGGGAGGCCACATGGCAATCATGAAGATGACGGCGGAGGAAATTAAAACCCTCCGCAAGATGCTCAAGATGAGCGAGGGCGAATTCGCTGATCGGATCGAGCTAAAGGACCGCGAGGCCATCAAACTGATCGAGTCGGGAGCGATGAAACCGACTCTGCAGATGCAAAAGATCTTGCTTCGCTTGCTCGGCATCGGATCGACTCGCTCTCCCAAGCTCAAGAAAATGTACGAGGAAATCAAAGAGCGATCCCAGGCCCGTTGGTGATTTGGTACCGATGAACGCAAAACCGGTCTTGCTGGGGACCGCCCTGGCTGTCTTGATTTTTTCAGACGATCGTGCGGCTCGGGCACAAATCGCTGAGGCCCCTCCGTCGAAACGACTCCTGATCGTTCACGCCGACGATGCCGGCATGTCGCACTCGGTGAACCTGGCGACAATCGAAGCACTGGAGAAGGGAGTTGTCAGCTCGACGAGCATCCTCGTCCCGTGTCCTTGGTTCAGCGAATTCGCCGCATACGCGAGGAAACACCCTGAGCGCGACTACGGCGTGCATCTCACGCTGACTTCTGAATGGGAGCTCTATCGCTGGGGCCCCGTCGCGCCTCGCGATCAGGTTCCCAGCCTGGTCGATAAAGAAGGATACTTGTGGCGCGACAATGGGCCCGTCATCGCCAATGTGAAATTGAAGGAAGCCGAAGTCGAATTGCGAGCTCAAATCGAGAGGGCCCGGCAATTCGGGGTGCCCCTGTCGCATCTCGATACGCACATGGGGTCGTTGCTTTCCCGGCCCGATCTGCTGGAGCTCTACGTCAATTTGGGAATCGAATACAACCTGCCCATCATGTTCACCAGGCAGGCAACCGACCCCCGCATGCTGTTGGCATATCCGGCCCTTCGGGGCCACGGACAGCAACTGCTCGACGCGCTCGACCGCCATCATCTGCCCGTGCTGGCAAGCGTGGTCATGCTCTATCAAGGCGGAGAAAACGACGTGCGCAAGAGGCGCTATCTCAGCGCGTTTGAGAAACTGC
>CAYWOV010000297.1:0-5155 GCA_964459965.1 uncultured Planctomycetaceae bacterium
GGGTTCCGCCGTATGGCGCTCCGCCTTACGGTCCTTCGGGCGGTGCGGTGTCGCCTTATGCCGCGCCGGGAGTTGGAACGCCGAACGCCGTCCCGCCCTACGGGGGCACGTCGCCCTACGGCCCGCCGCGTCGAGGCGTCGCGCCCTATGGCGCGCCAAATAACCGCGTGCCGCCGTACGGCGCGCCTTATAATCGCACGCCGAACAAGGGTGTCGTGCCGACGCCTCCGCCGCAACCTGGCGATTTGGGACCCGCCGCATCGGCCGACGCGTTGCCCGGCTACGCTGTGGATTCCGCGGGGCTCACGATTCCGCCGGGCCAGAATTAGGATCGCGCGGGAGCGGTCAGCCGTCGAGCGATTTGGCCCACTGGCTGGCTCGAATTCTTCGGCCGTCCCGCGTCCACCATTCTTGGGGAAGGTCGGCTCTTTGTTGAAATAAAAGCTGCGCCGCTTTTACGTCACCGAGTCGCTTACATCAGTAGTCGCAGTGCCTCATGGCGTTCCATCCACGACTCAGACGGTGACATGCATTCCGTCGAAGTGCCCCAAACCTCGACGACCTGTTTGTAAGGATGGCCGGGAACGCCACGAAACGCCCCCCGGTTCACCGGGGAGTTGAACGCAAAGAACGGGACGAGTTAAAAACTCCTCGGCTTCCATTCCGGCTTAGCTGCTCCCGGCGCTAACCGGTCGCGGAGCGCCTGTAGGCTGTAATCTTTTGGGTTGTCAGCCAGGTACTTCGCGATCTGTTCCAGGGTCTTGACACCGGCCCTGTCACCGGAGCCGACGGTTAAAGCGTGAAGATTCACGCGGGATTTGTTCCTGTAAGTTTTCCGGTCTTTTTCCTCTGGGAAAGCCGCATCGATTCGCTTATTCATCAACTCGACAATTTCGGATTCGGTCATAACCACTCTTCACTTCAGGGCTTCAGTATCGATGAATTCCAATGCCTGGTGATTTTAACCGATTCCGACGTCGGTCGGGATGGCGGCGTTGAACAAAAAAGCCGGACACCGCCATTTTGATCGACGGGAGACGGTCGGACCGTTGGGTGAGCGAATCCGGCAGTGATGGGGGATCCCGATGCAGCCGATCAGCTTTTCCTGTGAAGCGATTTTGCAACGGACTTGCCCGGCCTTTCCTCTGGCTGATTTCTGTCTTTCTTAAGAGAGCCGTTGCCCGACATCTTCGGCAAATCGTCAGAGTGTGACGGCATCGACAGAACGCGATGGATCCTTCGCGGACGTTCCCTCCCGGCGACTGAAACGCAATGGCGGATCGCCCTGGCGACGGTTCTGCGATCTCGGGGCTGGATGCCGCCACCATCACGACCGAAAAACTTGCGGATGGGCTGTAACAAATCCCCGGCGCCTTCGCTTGGCAGAGTGTGGAAAAAACAAAGAACGGACCCCGGACAAAGGCAGCGCCGGGAAAGCCGCAAACTCATATCTGCCAAGAAGATGAGGGTTCAACCATGTTTCGCAAAATCATGATGGTCGCGGTTCCCGCGACGGCGTTTGTGCTGACACTTTTTGTGACCGACAATTCCTCGACGCAAGCCTTCGCGAAGGGCGGACGCGGCGGACACGGCTTTGCACGAGGTCACCGCGGTTTTGGCCGGAATTTCCGTCACTCTTACCGCTACGGCTACGGCTGGGGTTACCCGAGCTATGGCTACTACGGATATGAAGCGCCCGTTTGTGAAGTGGTTGCCCCAGTTTGTGCGTCCTGTGAGCCTGTCGTTGCTCAGCCGATCGCACCGGTCTGCACGACCTGCGAGCCGAGCTACGTCGCCGACTCCGGGTGCTCCTCGTACTGGGGATATGGGCACTACCGGAATCACTATCGCAACTACGGCCGATTCCATGGTCATGACGGGCATCGTGGCGGCGGACGCCGTCGGTAAGCAGCCCATGTGTCTGCGGATTCACAAGGCTTTGACCGATGCTCAGGGAGGGCGGGGAAACTCGTCCTCACCTGAGTTCAGTCGTGACACTTCCGCAAGCCGCGCGATCCTGGCCAACAGAAGGACGGCCCATCATGGCCAACACTCTTACCTGCGAAAACGCGACCGGACTGATGACGAGGCGCCAGCTCGCGGATACCGTGTTTTGGCGGATGGACCCCGGCCCGGCCGAGGCAGAGGCAGGAGCCCCTGCGTATCCAACTCAGTTTGGCGACTACGAGCTGCTTGAGGAGATCGCTCGCGGAGGAATGGGGGTCGTCTTCAAGGCCCGCCAGGTCAAGCTCAATCGGATTGTGGCCCTCAAGATGCTCCGGACGGAGGCCCTGGCTTTTCCGGATGCCATCGAGCAGCTGCAAGCGGAGGCCAAGACGGCCGCCCAGCTCGAACACGCGGGAATCGTTCCCATTCACGACGTCGGCGAGCATGCCGGCTGCCATTACATCTGCATGGCGTTCGTCGACGGCGAGAGTCTGGCGGAATCGACCGCGCGCCGGCCCCTCCCGCTGACCGAGGTGGCTCGAATCATGGCCCAGGTCGCCGATGCGATTCAATATGCGCACGAGCACCAGATCATTCACCGTGATTTGAAGCCCGCCAACATTCTGCTCGATCGGGCGGGGCGGCCGAGAGTCGTTGACTTCGGGTTGGCCCAACGGCTCGACGTCGCGCACGCCGACCCTGAAGCCGAGTGCATCGCCGGAACGCCAGCGTACATGTCTCCCGAGCAGGCCCAGGGCGACGTTGACCGCGTGGGGGAGGCCAGCGACGTGTATGCGCTGGGGGCCATCCTCTATCATCTGCTCGTCGGGCGGGCCCCATTCGACGGGCGGGACACGCTCTCCATCATCCAGCAGGTTTGCGAAGAGGAGCCGGTCGCTCCAAGAAGCATCGACCCGTCGATCCCCGCATCTCTCGAAGCGATCTGCCTCCGCTGCCTTCAGAAAGACCCGGCGGCTCGTTTTGCTTCCGCCGCCGACCTGGCAGCCGAATTGCGGCGGCCATTTTTCGGTCCCCCAGCACAGCCAGCAGCGGCTCGCTTGGCGGCAAATCCAGGGCGTTGGACGAATACTCGAGTGCGCCGCATCGTGCAAGCGGCCGGGTCAATTCTCCTCGGGGCCGCCTTGCGTCTGACGATGTGGATCCGATGTTCCGAAATCGGGATCCGCCAGCCCTTTTAACGGATGCAGCCGCATCGGTCGAAGGTGAAACGCGCATCTCAACCGTTCGCAGACGGACCGGGCGGCTTTTTCTTGCCGCGCGGAGCCGACGGGCTTGTCGGCTTAGGCTTCGGGCGATAACTGTTGCCCGGCTCGTGTCGCGATTCCTTGCGGCTCCGCTTCTTCTGTTTGCCGTCGCCGATGGTGTGGACGTAATCGCCGCGAAAGCGAGCGTTGGCGTCCTTGCGGCGTGCTTCGAGCGCCTCGCGCGGCGGCGTTGGCGGAATGAGGCTCTCGCAATCGTTGCCGATCAGGTCGGTTCGCCCCGCCTGCCGCAACGCTTCGCGAACTTCAAAATAATTCGCCGGCTTGAAGAATTGCATCAGCGCCCGCTGCAATTTGCGGTCGCGCAATGCTTTCGCCACATGCACGGGTTTCTTCGTGAAGGGATCGATGCCGGTGTAGAACATGGCGGTCGCCACGTCGAACGGAGCCGGAATGAAATCCTGCACCTGGTCGGGCCGATAACCGTTTCGTTTCAAGAACACCGCGAGGTCGATCATCGCATTGAGATCGCTGCCGGGATGGCTGGCGATGAAGTAAGGCACAATGTACTGCTTCTTCCCCGCTTTCGCCGACTCGGCGTTGAAGATGTCGGTGAACTGCTCGAAGTCGTCGTTGCTCGGTTTTCGCATTTTGTCGAGCACGTGCGGGTCGGTGTGCTCGGGCGCGACCTTCAGCCGTCCGCCGACGTGGTGCCGGACAAGTTCCCGCATGTACTCGGGCGAGCGGCGAGCCAGGTCCATGCGGATGCCGCTGGCGACCAAGACCTTTTTGATGCCCGGGGTCTCTCGCGCTTCTTTCATCAACTGGATGAGTGGGCCGTGATCGGTGCCCAGCAGCTTGCAGATTTTTGGGTGCACACACGATTGCCGCCGGCAAACCGCCTCGACTTCCGGACGCAGGCACTGCATCTGATACATGTTCGCGGTCGGTCCGCCGATATCGCTGACGACGCCCGAGAAATCTTTATCGCGAGTCATTTCACGCACTTCGCTCAGCACCGATTCTTTGCTGCGCGACTGGATGATTCGCCCCTGGTGGGCCGTGATCGAGCAGAATGTGCAGCCGCCGAAACAGCCCCGCATGATCGTCACCGAATCTTTGATCATCGTAAAAGCGGGAATCGGCTCTGAGTAAATGGGGTGCGGCCGCCGCGTGTACGGCAGCCCGTAGATTCTGTCCATATCAGACTGCGAGACCGGCAATGCCGGCGGGTTGGCGACGACCGCCTGCCGATCGTGCCATTGCACCAGTCGGCGGGCGTTGTACGGATTTGTTTCGTTGTGAATCATCTTCGTGGCCTCGGCGAAAGACCACTTGTCGTCGCGGACCTGCTCGAAGCTCGGCAGCACCAGCGCGTCGTCGGGTGGCAATTCCGACGCTCCCATTGCATAGGCAACGCCCCGCATGTCGCGCAAGTCGCGCACGCTCTCACCGGCTTCCAAGCGGCGGGCGATTTCAACGATCGCGTCCTCCCCCATGCCGAAGCCCAGCAGATCCGCCTTGCAATCGAGCAAGATGGAACGACAGACCTTGTCGCTCCAATAGTCGTAGTGCGCCAGCCTGCGGAGCGACGCCTCGACGCCGCCGGCGATCACCGGAACGCCCTTGTACGCTTCGCGGGCGCGCTGACAGTAGGCCAGCGTGGCGCGGTCGGGCCGCAAGCCAATGCGGCCGCCGGGCGAGTAGGCGTCGTTGTTACGGACTTTGCGATTGGCCGTGTAATGGTTGATCATCGAATCCATGTTGCCGGCACTGATCGCGAAGAACAGTCGCGGTTTGCCGAAAACACGCCAGGCGTCGCAACTCCGCCAGTCGGGCTGGCTGACGATCGCGACGCGATACCCAGCGGCCTCGAGCACGCGTCCCAAAATCGCCATCGCAAAGCTGGGATGATCGATGTACGCATCACCGGTGACGAACACGACGTCGGCCTCGTCCCAGCCCCGTTCGCGCATCTCCTCCAC
>CAYWOV010000298.1:0-5135 GCA_964459965.1 uncultured Planctomycetaceae bacterium
CCCTCGCCGCAAAACCAAGGACGCTCGTCAGATACAGGGCAAGAATGGTCCGCATGCCGTAGAACGAGGCACGCTCCGAGAATTCCCCCCAGAAGAAGAACCAAAAGGCAATCGGATGCCGCGTGCTAACCGCAGGCTTGTTCGCCGAATCTGCCGCCGGGATTTCAAGTTGACCGGTCATTTGTGATTCTCGAAATACTATCGTGGCCGCCGAAGGATGCAACTGGACCACGAAACGGAGCGGGTAGAAGTTCTAGGGAAAAATCGGAACGCCCTTCGCGACCGGTTCGTTCCTCGATTCGCACCTCATCCCTCGTCGTTCTTCACTTGGGCGAGATGAACACATCACCGTGCGGGAACTTCGCGAACAGCGTTTCGGGCTTGCTGAAGTTCGTCGCCAGCACGTCCGCGGGGTTTCCTGCGATCCACTGCGAGAGATCGATCGTCTCGTAGTGACCCGTGTTGAAACCGATCAGCACGCGACACGTCTCGCTCCCGATGTTTTCAATCGAGTGCCCGTAACCCTGCGGAATGTACCCGGTGTCTCCCTTGCTGAAGGTCTCGGTTCGATAGCGTCCATGAGAACCGAACAGCGTACAGCTCATCTGGCCTTCGATGATGTAGAACCATTCGTCCGCCGTGGGATGCCAATGCAAACCGCGGAGGCCGCCTGGGAACAGGTCGAGGATGACGCCCGTCACGGTCGTTGAGATGGGGAACTCGGCCATTCCAACCCGCCATTCACGGCCGCCGCGGTAAGTCGAATGAGGCGCCTGAGCCAACAGCCGGTATTTGTGGGTTTGGGGCGGCAACTTGACTCCTTGAAGCGGATGGGCGGCCTCTTCCGGTGGGACCGCGCCGCGTGCGAAATAGACTTCACTCTTGGGAAAGCCGTCAAAGGTCGAGGCGGGTACGTCAAAGTTCTTGGCGAGCAGGTCCTTTGGCGTGTGGCCGATCCAGTCCGTAATGCTAAACGTGCCGAATTCAGAAAAGTAACCGTTGTCGAAGATCAGGATGAAATGTGTGGGCTTGTCCCCCAGGCATTCGAGCATATGGCCGTGGCCGCGCGGGAAATACCAGACGTCGCCCGGCTCGAATTCATTGGTCTCAGCCCTGCCTTCCGGATCGATGACAGTCGTGCGGACACGGCCTTCAAGCACAAATGCCCATTCGGCGGCCGTCGCGTGCCAATGCAGTTCGCGCATCGCTCCGGGCTCCAGCCGCATCGAAACGCCCGCGATCCCTTTGGCGATGGGCAACTGTTCGACGGTCGACTCTTTGCCAGAACTCTTGCCGATCACCTTGCCCTGCGATTTCTCCAATTCAAATTTGAAAGTCGGCTGCTCCGCTCCGGAGAGCAATGGGTCGGGAACGTTGTTCTTGAAGGCGAAGTCCGTCGCCGCGTCGGCCGAATTCATGCCGAGCAGCGCTGCGGCGGTCGCGGCGGAACCAATGAACTGGCGGCGCGTGACATCAGACATCGGTTTACACTTTTCGCTGAAGTTTCGTTCGGGACAGGAAGGCACACGGCTCCAACCTACCGCCGCCTCATCGCTCGTTCAAACGGACCGGGATATCCCGGGGCGGGCGTCGACCGCAGCCGACTTGCAAACGAAATGCACATTCTGTAGCACTTGATGTGTACCGCGAGTTCGGCGGTCCGCGCAAAGCGATCGCTACCGCATGACCGCGGTGCAGACGTGCTCAGCCCGCGCAGCAGCCCTAACACTTCGGGAGTCCGCCGCATGGATCAGGGAGTCGCGACGCCTCAGTCGGCCGCACCGCTGAGCGAGAACGACGTTCAGGCGGTGGACAAGCTGCGGGCAACGTACGCGAAGCTCCGCCAGGAATTGGCTCGCGTGATCGTGGGCCAGAACGCGGTGATCGAGCGGCTGTCGCTCTGCCTTTTCGCGAGGGGACACGCGTTGCTGATGGGCGTGCCCGGTCTCGCCAAGACGCTGCTCGTAAGCAAACTGGCCGAAACCATGTCTCTCAAGTTCAGTCGGATTCAGTTCACACCCGACTTGATGCCGATGGACATTACCGGAACCGACATCCTGCAGGACGGAGCCGGCGGAAAGCGCGAGTTCCAATTCGTGCATGGCCCCGTCTTTGCAAATATCGTCCTGGCCGATGAGATCAACCGGGCCCCGCCCAAGACTCAGGCGGCCATGCTCGAGGCCATGCAGGAGAGCAAGGTGACGGTGGTCGGTAAGGCCTTTCATCTCGAGCCGCCGTTCGTCGTGCTTGCCACGCAGAACCCGGTCGAGCAGGAGGGAACGTATCCGCTGCCCGAGGCGCAGCTCGACCGGTTCATGTTTTTGATCGAGCTCGATTACCCCTCGGAAGCGGAGGAAGTGCAGATCGCCCGCACGACAACGGGCGGCGCCCTTCCCGAACTGACCCACCTGCTCGCGGCCGGCGACATCATCCAGCAGCAAAACCTCGTGCGGCGCATCCCGGTCCCCGACCATATCTATACGTATGCCGCACGACTCGTTCGCAAGACACGTCCAAACGGTGCCACCGCGCCGGCGTGGCTCAAGCCGCTGGTCGCGTGGGGAGCCGGGCCGCGGGCCGTGCAGTATCTTATTCTGGGCGCCAAAGCGCGGGCTGCGCTTTTGGGCAGCTATATGGTGCGCCTGGAGGACGTCCAAGAAGTTGCCGCACCGGTCTTGACACATCGCGTGATCACCACGTTTACCGCCCAGTCGGAAGGAATCGTCGCGCGGCAGATCGTTCGACGGCTGATCGAAGAGACAAGCACCGAAAAGAGCGGCTAGCGGCCGTTGGCCGCGTTGCCGGGAGGGCCCATGTTTCGCGATCGCCGCTCGCGCAGCTTTCTGGACTCAGCCGTTCTCTCGCGATTGGCGGCAGTTCCGCTTTTTTCGCGCCGCCCGATGCAGGGGAATGTGTCGGGGCGGCATCCCAGTCCGCATCGCGGTTCGAGCGTCGAGTTTGCCGAGTACCGAAAGTATGTTCCCGGCGACGATCTCAGACGTCTCGATTGGCGAGCGTACGGACGCTCCGATCGGTTCTACGTCAAGGAATTCGAGGCTGACACCAACCTCCGCTGTTGCCTCGTCATCGACACGAGCGGTTCGATGGGTTTCGGCTCCAGTAGTGTGACCAAAATCGAATTTGCCCGAAGGATCGCCGGCGCGCTCGGTTATCTGGCGATTCAGCAAGGTGATGCGGTTGGACTTTCGTGCGTGGCCGACGGCCTCGTCCGCAATGTGCCGCCTCGGCGAAACCCGGCCCACTTGATCTCCCTCTTCGATCTGCTGGAACAAGCGCGGCCGCAGGGCGAAACCCAATTAGTGCGAGTGCTGCACGAGTTAGCCGAGACGATTCGGCAGCGAGCACTGATTGTCATCGTTTCCGACCTCTTCGTCGAACCCGAGTTGCTCCGCGGCTGCTTCCAGCACTTCAGGTTTCGCCGCCATGATGTCGCCATCTTCCACTTGCTCGATCCGCAGGAGATCGACTTCAATTTCCGGCGGCCGATGCGGTTTCTCGACATGGAGGGCGGCCCGGCGATTTTCGCCGATCCGAATGACATTGCCGATCGCTATCACCGCGCGTTGACGGGCTACCAGGCCGCGCTGAAGCAACACGTGCTCGAGTCGTCGGTCGATTATCACCGGGTCCTGCTCAATGACGACTATGAGCGGGTGCTGACGCGGTTCCTGATCGGACGGACCCACGGGAGAGACTCGCAATGAGTTTTCTTCAGCCGTGGTTGCTGCTTGGTCTTCCTTTGGTCGCACTGCCGATCATCATCCACCTGATCAATCAGCGGCGGTTCCAGACCATTCGCTGGGGTGCGATGATGTTTCTGCTGACGGCCAATCGCATGGCCCGCGGATACGCGAGGCTGCGCCAGTGGCTGATCATGGCTTTCCGCATGGCGGCGATCGCAGCCCTGGTGTTTGCGATCAGCCGTCCGATGGCGAGCGGCTGGCTCGGATTGGCCGCGGGAGGTCGACCGGACACGACAATCATTTTGCTCGACCGCTCGCCGAGCATGCAGCAGACAAGTGCCAGCGGGGGCGATTCGAAACTGTTGACAGGGCGACGGCAGCTTGCCGAAACGCTCAAAGCCGTCGGCTCGGCTCATTGGGTGCTGATCGAAAACACGACGCAAAAGCCGCGAGAGATTGATTCGCCCGACGCGCTTTTGACTTCACCGGTAACTGAGGGCACAAGTGCCGCATCCGATCTGCCCGCTCTGCTCGATGCGGCGGGTAGCTACGTCAGAACCAACAAAGCCGGTCGCACGGATATCTGGATTTGCTCCGATCTCCGCCGCAACGATTGGGATCCGGAAAGCAGCCGCTGGCGGGCACTGCGCGAGTCTTTTGTCGCTCTTCGCCAAGGCGTCCGATTCCATCTACTGGCCTATCCCGAAGCGGCAACCGGCAACGTCTCGGTTCGCGTTTCGGACGTGCGGCGGCAAGAGAACGGCACCGCTGCCGAGATAGTCATGTCTTTGCGTCTCGTCCGCGAGGGCGGCGACGACTCGCGGACCTCAGTCCCCGTTCATTTCGAGATCGAAGGAGCCCGGTCCGAGTTAACCGTCGAAATGGAAAAGAATCAGTACGACCTCAAAGATTACCGCATTCCGCTGGAATCCCTTCACGAGCGGGGATGGGGAAAGGTCACGATTCCGGCCGACACGAATACAGCCGACAATGAATACTATTTCGCCTTTGAAAGACCGGCACCGCGCCGCGCCATCATTGTTGCCGATGATAGCCTGGTCGCCCGGCCCCTGCAGTTGGCCGCCGCGATTACGCCGGATCCGGCTCTGAAGTGCTCCGGGGACGTCTTGGCGATCGATCAATTGTCGACGGTTGAATGGGAGAAAATCTCATTACTACTTTGGCAAGCTCCCTTGCCGGAAGGAGAGGCCGGTCGGCAAGTCGGCGACTTTGTGGCCCGGGGAGGCTATGCGATCTTTCTTCCGCCCAAGTCGCCGGGACAGCACGAGATCTTCGGCGCGCGTTGGTCGAATTGGGTCGATCGTTCACCGAAGGAGTCGAACGGCAGTGATCTCGCCGTCGCAAATTGGCGCGGCGATCAGGATCTGCTGGCGCACACCCAAAGCGGAGCCATGCTGCCGGCGGGCCAAC
>CAYWOV010000299.1:0-5123 GCA_964459965.1 uncultured Planctomycetaceae bacterium
ATCGAGTCGTCGATCATCATGCACCCGCAGGTGTGGAAGTGCTCGGGCCACTACGACCTGTTCATCGACATGATGGTCGATTGCCGGGAGTGCAAATCCCGCTTTCGGGCCGACCATGTGAAGACGAGCGAATGCCCGCTCAAGCCGAGCAAGCATCCGGGCGAATTCGAGAAGTGCAAGCTCACCGAGCCGCGCGAATTCAACCTGATGTTCAAGACGACCATCGGCGCGTTGGCCGGCGAAGAGGGAACGGCCTTCCTGCGGCCGGAGACCGCGCAGGGCATGTTCGTTAACTTCAAGAACGTGCTCGACAGCACGCGGGTGAAGGTTCCCTTCGGCATCGCTCAGGTCGGCAAGAGTTTCCGCAATGAGATCACGCCGCGGAATTTCACGTTCCGCTCCCGCGAGTTCGAGCAGATGGAGATGGAATTCTTCTGCCATCCCAACGAGTCGCGTGCCTGGTATCAGTATTGGCGCGACCGCCGCTACAACTGGTACATCAACCTGGGCATCTCGAAAGAGAACCTGCAGCTGCGCGACCACACAGCCGACGAGCTGTCGCACTATTCGTGCGGCACGGCCGACGTTGAATACGCGTACCCGTTCCTCGAGCCGGGCGAATTCGGCGAACTTGAGGGCATCGCACACCGCGGCGACTTCGATCTTCGTTCCCACATGGAGGGGAAGCTGGTCAAGTCGGGCAATGATTTGGTTGTCGAGAAGGACGCTGAGGGCAACCCGCGGCACCGCGGCAGTGGCAAGGATCTCACGTACTTCGACGACCAGACGCGCGAGCGATTTATTCCCCACGTGATTGAGCCGGCCGCCGGAGCCGACCGCGGCACGTTGGCCTTTCTGTGCGAAGCCTATCACGAAGACGAGCAGCCCGATGAAAAAGGCGAGCCGCAAAAACGGGTCGTGATGCGGTTTCACCCCAAGCTCGCGCCGATCAAAGTGGCCGTCTTCCCGCTCATCAAGAAGGAAGGCATGCCCGAGGCGGCGCAGGCAATCTATCGCGAGCTGAAAGAGGCGGGCATCGCCTGTTATTTCGATCAGCAGGCAGCCATCGGCCGTCGCTACCGCCGCCAGGACGAGATCGGCACGCCGTTCTGCATCACGATTGACGGCGACACCGCCAAGGACGGCACAGTCACGGTCCGCGACCGCGACACGCTGGTTCAAGATCGCGTGCCGACCAAAACGATCGTCGAAGAAATCCGCCGCCGCCTCCGCGGCTAGGGGAAACGCCGCCGTGCAAGGCTTCGATTTCCGCCGTTGACCGTCGCTGCGCCCATTAAGATAATGGCGGAAGCGAATCTTTCAGCATCCGAAGGGGCACGGTATGCGCGATTTGAGTGGCGTCCGTATGGACTTTCCGAGGAAACTCTCGGCTGGCCTGGCGTTGGCCGTCGTGTTTTTGAGTGTTGCTGCCGTTCCGGCGGATGGACGCCCGCGCTATCGCGTGGTTGTGCGAGACCCGGCTCCACACTATTGGCGCCGCTATTTCGGTCCAACCACCACCTACGGCTCACCCTACTACGCCCTGGCCGCGCCGCGGTATTTCTCTCCGCCACCGACCTACGCGGGTTACGGGTACGGACCGGCCTACGCTCCCCCGCTGCCGTATTACGCGTCGGGAAATAGCGGCCCGGCTCCGTGGTATCGCACGCTGCCTTCGCCCTACTTCGACCCGTACTCGAATCCCGCCCTGCAGGAGACGATGCTCGAAAACCAGCTTCGCTGGGGAGAGAATCTGCCGCCGAATGTGACGCCATTGCGGAACCGAATACGGCTGCACCCGTCGACGCCCGAGCAACAGGCCAAGAGCATTCACGCCCAGGTGCAGGGCGATGTGTGGATGAAGAAACTCAAGTTCCTGAATGCGTACGAACGCTACAAATACGCCGTCGGCGTCGCCAGCGATCGGCCCGATGCGTACTTCCGTCTGGGCTTCGCGTTGGCGGCGATCGGCAGTCACGACTCGGCCGTCAAGTATTTCAAACAGGGCCTCGAACTCGATCCGCAGTGGCCGACCCGAGGCGAGCGGCTGGAAGCCATCTTCGGCGACGACAATCGCCTCGCCATCCTGAGTCTGATCGAACGCGTGACAGGCTGGGTCCGCGATGATATTCGCGATCCCGATCGGCTGTTTCTGGTCGGCGTGCTGCTGCACTTCAACGGCGACAACCGGTCCAGCCAATTCTTCGAGGCGGCCTATCGTCTGGCTGGTGGCGGAGACCACTTGCTGGCTTTCCTGCAGCCGCAGCCGGAGACCAAAGACAACGTGGCCGGACCGGCCCAACCCGGGCCCGGGCGCTACGATGGTGCGGCTCGCCCGCCCGCACCAGAAGAGCCGCCGTTGCCGCTCGAAGCGATTCCCGGTGCCGCCATGACCCCGCCCGGCACGCACTTCCAGAATCCCGCGCAGCCGCTGCGACCGGCCGGCCCCGGCACGAAACCCAGCGCGTCTGCCGTCGACGGCCGGCCGTTGCCTCCGTTGCCAAGTCCCGTGACGCCGACGCCCGCTCCGCGAACAAACGGAACACCGCCGGCGGACACCGCGCCCCGCGATCGCGTCCCGCCGTCGCCCGCTCTGCCGCTGCCGCCATTGCCGGCCCCGGCCGATCCGCAGGCGAATCCACAATCCAATTCACAAGCTCCCCCAGCCGGACCGGCGCTGATCCCAACGACCGGGAGCAGCACGACCGTTCAAACTCCGTAACCGACAAGCCGCGATAGACGAACATGCTGAGATCACTTCTCTGGCTCGTTGCGCTCTCCTTGTTTTGTGCCGCGGCGAATGCGGCCGCCCCAACAACCGATTGGAAGGCGGCTGCCGGCCCACTCATGACACGCTGGGCGAAGGACGTTACGCCCGATAACGCGCACGTCGAATATCCGCGGCCGCAAATGGTGCGGAAGGATTGGCAAAGCCTCAATGGACTCTGGGACTATGCGATTCGCCCGCGCAACGATGCCAAGCCCGACAATTTCGACGGCAAGATTCTCGTTCCTTTCCCGGTCGAGTCGGCTCTCTCCGGCGTGATGAAACGCGTCGGCCCCGAAAAACGACTCTGGTATCGCCGGCAATTCACCGTGCCGGAGGCGTCGCGCGGAAGACGAACTCTGTTACATTTCGAGGCGGTCGATTGGGAGACGACGGTTACCGTCGACGGTCACACGCTCGGCACGCATCGCGGCGGATACGACCCGTTCAGCTTCGACATCACCGGAGTTGTTGCACCCGGTAAGCCCCACGAACTCGTCCTCTCGGTCTGGGATCCGTCGGATGCCGGAACGCAGCCTTGCGGTAAACAACACAATAAGCCCGAGGGGATTTGGTACACGCCGAGCACGGGAATCTGGCAGACAGTGTGGCTGGAATCCGTGCCCCAGACCTATGTGCAAGAGGTTCGCTGTTTGCCGGATATCGCTGCGAAGAAGGTCACGATCGAGACCGTGATCGACGGGCCGACGGAGGGATACACGGTCGTCGCAACAATCGTGAGCCCGATTGGTTTCGCATCGGTTGCCGGCAATGGCCCACCGGGAAAGCCGATTTCCATTTCCCTACATCCAGATGATGATGTGCACCTTTGGTCGCCCGACTCGCCGCATCTGTACCAGGTGCATATCGCTTTGAAGCGTATCCGCATGGGCACCGTCCCTGAAATCAATACCATCGACGAGGTCGAGAGCTATGTCGCCCTGCGTTCGATTGCGATCGGGCCCGGCGCGGACAAGCACACGCGGATTCTCCTTAACGGCAAGCCGGTCTTTCTGATCGGCCCGCTCGATCAGGGTTTCTGGCCCGACGGGCTCTACACCGCGCCGACTGATGAAGCGTTGAAGAGCGACATCGAAGTCACGAAAAAGCTCGGATTCAACTTCATCCGCAAGCACGTGAAGGTCGAGCCGGCTCGTTGGTATTACTGGTGCGATCGTTTGGGCGTCGCCGTGTTTCAGGACATGCCGAGCGGCGATCAGCATGCTCGCGAGAATTCAAAGAAGCGGCCAGAAATCACGCGCTCGGGCGAATCGACATCGGATTTTGACGCGGAACTTAAGGCGATGATCGACGCGCGCCGCCAGTTCCCCTGCATTGTGGGCTGGGTGCCGTTCAACGAGGGATGGGGACAGTTCGACACGGTCCGCATCGCCAAATGGATCAAGCAGTACGATCCCACGCGGCTTGTCGATCCGGCCAGCGGTTGGAACGATTTTCCGGTGGGCGACATGCACGACAAGCACGATTACCCCGGCCCCTCCGCACCGCCGGCCGAGGCGACCCGCGCCTCGGTGCTCGGCGAGTTCGGCGGCCTCGGCTTGCCAATCCCCGGCCACCTGTGGGTCGACACGAAGAAGAACTGGGGCTACCGCAAATTCGAGAGTCGCGACGCGCTCACCGAGGCATATCTCAAACTCGCCGCCAAGCTGCGGCCGCTCGTCGAATCGCGGTTGTCGGCAGCCGTTTATACGCAGACGACCGATTGCGAAACCGAGGTCAACGGCCTCATGACCTACGACCGCGAGCTGATCAAAATGGACGTCGATAAAGTCCGGGCGGCCAACACGGCGCTGGTACGGCTGCTCGATCAGCCCAAAGACGCCCCCGCCAAATAGGCCGCGCGATCAGCGGTCGAAGATCAGCATCAAGTACGCCAAGAACAGCAGCAGATGCACGGCACCCTGCAGCACGTTGGTGCGCGAACTGCCGAAGGTGAGCGTGCTTAAGCCCAGCGTCAGCACCAAGAGTGTCATATTCGCAGGGTTCAGTCCCAAGACGACCAGATGCCCGGTGACGAAGCCGATCGCGAGCACGGCGGGAATCGTCAGCCCGATCGTCGCCAGCACCGAGCCCAACAAGATGTTGATCGACCGCTGAAGTTCGTTTGCCAAGGCGGCGCGAGTCGCGGCAAGGGATTCGGGCGACAGGATCAGAATGGCCACAAAGAGGCCCCCCAATGCGGGCGGCGCTCCCGATTCGCGAATGCCATAGTCAAGCGGGATCGCCAGTTGCTCCGAGAGCACGATCACCGGCAGTAGATACGCCACCAACAGGACGAATCGCACAACAACCTGCCGACCAGTCATCCGTTCCCGCGCGCTCTCACCATCTTTGC
>CAYWOV010000300.1:0-5119 GCA_964459965.1 uncultured Planctomycetaceae bacterium
GTTGGGGACCTGTCCGCGGAAGTCTTCGCGTTTGGGCGTGCGCTCCGCGACGGTGACGTAATGTGTCGCGTCGACGAATGCTTTGAATTGGGCGTTGGTGACCTCGGTGCGGTCCATCCAGAAGCCGTCGAGAGTGACGGAGTGAGCCGGACTTTCGTCGGGCGGGCCGTCGTCCGAACCCATCACGAACGCGCCTCCGGGAATCCAGACCATTCCTTGCGGGGCCGGCCCGTCCGGATGGACGCGAGGCGGATTGGCCGCTGCGGAACTCTTTGGCGCGACCTGCGGTTCGGGCGATCGTTCCGGAGCGAGCGCTCGTTGAGTGACGATTTCAGCCGGCGATGCGGAGACTGCCGCGGACTTTGCGGGGCGAAAAGCGGCCAGTGCCGCCGCGCAGAGACCGGCGGCCGCGATGATGGTGATAAAGGTCACCCACCGGCGGCTGGCGTTGCGTGGCGAAGGCGGATTCAAGGTCTGCATCTCTCCTGCGTTCATTCTAACGCGACCGTCGCGGCCGGTCCAAAGGCCTGATTCGTGGCCCCCCGGGGCGTCTCTTGCCACAATGGCCCAGAGCGCTTTCCCGGTTCAGCATCCCACGGAATCAAGCCCTATGACGCACGATCGGTCCGAGTTGAAGAAGTGCCTGGAACGCGATGGGATCGAATTCCTGCTCGTGCAATTTGTCGACATTCACGGAGCTGCCAAGGCGAAGATGGTTCCCGTCTCGTCGCTGGATGACGTTTTGGACGTTGGCGCCGGTTTCGCCGGCGGCGCGTTGTGGGGAGCCGGGCAGGGGCCGCACTCGCACGACATGCTGGCCCGGATCGACCCCGGTTCGTACTCGCGGCTCTCCTGGCAGCCGAACACGGCGCGGTTTGCGTCGAATCTGTTTGTCGACGGCCAGCCGCACGCCTATTGCTGCCGCACGAATTTGTCGCGCGTGCTGGCAGAAGCGCGGACGCAGGGATACGTCTTCAACGTGGGGATGGAGCCGGAGTTTTTTCTGGTGACGCGGACGGAAGACGGCGGCATCCGTCGTTGGGACCCGCACGGCGTCGACCGGCTCACTAAGCCCTGCTACGACTTTCGCTCGATGGCTCCGGCGATGGAGTTTTTGCAGGAACTGACGCAGTCGCTCAATTCGCTGGGCTGGGGCGTGTATCAGGTCGATCACGAAGACGCCAACTCGCAGTTCGAGGTCAATTTCAATTATGCCGACGCGCTGACGACGGCCGACCGGGTCACGTTTTTCAAAATGGCGACCGGACAAATCGCCCGCAAATACGGGGCGATCGCCACGCACATGCCCAAGCCGTTTGCCGACCAGACGGGCAGCGGGCTGCACGTGCATTTTCATTTGGCCGACGCCAAAACCGGGAAGAATCTTTTTCTCGACGAGGCCGACGAGCGCGGATTGGGCCTGTCGGCGACGGCTTACCAATTTCTGGCCGGTGTGATCGGCCACGCCCGGGCTGTGTGTGCGGTCACCAGCCCGACGGTCAATTGCTACAAACGGCTCAAGCTCGGTCAGGGGCTCTATTCCACACGCTCGGGCTTCAGTTGGACGCCGGCTTTCGCCGGTTACGGAGACAATAACCGCACGCAAATGATCCGCGTCGCGGGCCCCGGCCATTGCGAAGACCGCACCGTGTCGGCCGGCTGTAATCCGTATCTCGGCCTGGCGGCCCTGTTGACGGCTGGGCTCGACGGCATCCAACGCCGCCTCGATCCCGGCCCGCCGAACTTGGGTAACATGTACGAGCGGTCTCTCGAAGATATTCGCGCCGCCGGCGTCCGCCTGCTGCCGCAGTCTTTGCACGAATCGATCGGCGAGCTGAAGGAAGACCAACTCGTCCGCGGGGCCCTCGGCGCGCTGGCCGACGACTACATCGATCTCAAAACGAAAGAGTGGGAGACCTACGAACGGCAAATCACGCCGTGGGAGGTCGACCAGTACTTGACGGGCATCTAGCTGGCTGCCAGGCCAGGACGATTCTGCCGAAAAGGGCTGCCAAAATTGCCGATGGACGCTACGATTGGCTCCGCGGCAAGCGTTCGATCGAAATCGGTTTTGACCAATGAAGGGTCGGTATGACGTTTCGATGTTCTCGAATGGGCTTTATCGGAATTCGTCGCTCCGCTCTGGCTTTGGGGGCGCTGGGATTACTGGCTGTCGCGGGCGCCTCGCAGAGCGCTCCGCCGGACAAACCCGCCGCGAAGCCCGACGCACACAAAAAGCCGCTGCCGAAACGCGAACCGATCTATAACCCGAAGGCCGATGCCAAAGTCGACATTGAGGCGGCTCTCAAGGCGGCCCGGCTCGATCATAAGCGCGTGCTCGTGACTTACGGCGGGAACTGGTGCAGCTGGTGTTACAAGCTCCACGACCTGTTCAAGAGCGATAAGCAAATCGCGACGATCTTGCGCAATGAGTACGTGCAGGTTCTCGTCGATGTGAAGACGCAAGAGAAGTTGTTTAATCACTACGTCAAAAAGAGCGAACAGCACGGATTTCCCTTCCTCACGGTGCTCGATAGCGACGGCACGGTGCTCATCAATCAGGAGACGGGCGCGCTCGAGGAGGGACCGAAGCATGACCCGCAAAAGGTCAAGGCGTTCTTGAGGAAATGGTCTGCCCCCGCCCAAGACGCGGAGATCGTGTTCGCCGCAGGGCTGGCTCAAGCCAAACGCGAGTCGAAACGCGTACTGCTCCACGTCGGAGCGCCCTGGTGCGGCTGGTGCCGCGTGCTTGAGCGGTTCCTCCGCGAGAATGAGAGGCTGTTTGCGGCTGATTTGATCGATCTTAAAATTGATCAGGATCGCATGACGCATGCCGTCAAGCTCATCAAGCGACTTCGCACCGCGAAATCGGCAGGCATTCCCTGGATCGCCGTTCTGGATGCTGACGGAAAAATGCTCGCGACATCAGATATGCCGAAAAAGGGGAACACTGGCTTCCCCTCTGATCCCGACGAGATCCAATATTTCGTGGGAATGCTTCGTACCGCGAGCCAGCGGACAACGCCCGAGCAGTTGGCTGCGATCGAAAAGAAACTGAATGAAGAGCGGGAACGTCGCGAACGCTCGCGGTCGATTCACGCGGCCACGAGCAGCCCGAAGCCGAGCACCTGAGGCAACTGCGGCACTTTAGAAAAGCGGCGGGCGTCCCTGCATGCGGCGCCACGTGGAAAGCTGGCCGACGTGGCTGGCCAGGTGTGTCGTTAGCAGATGCGCAACGACGTCTGCGACAGTCTGAACCGGCGAGTCTTTGAAAATATCGACGCTGTGCGGCTGGTTCAGGCGTGCGGGATCGGCCTTGGCGGCTGCGATCGGGATTTGCTGGCGACCTTTATCGAGTGCTTCGACTAGCTCGCCCTTCGAGGGAAGCGGATTGGGATCGTTTTGCGGCGACATTCCGCGGCCGAAGCGCTTGTGCCACTCCGCGGGAGCGATCCGACCATCGCCCATCAGCCGCAGGGCGTAGTCGTTGGCGAGGACGAGATGCGCCAAAATCCATGCCGGTGGATTGCCGCCGGAGGTGATGGGTGTGGAAAGTTCAGTTTCGTCGCAGTCTTCAATCAGGCGCGAGAGATACCAATTCATCAAACCGTTCAGACGCACTTCGCGCTCGAACATGTCCCAGCTCCTTCGCGACGGCCATCTAATTTCGCCAGTCAAACGCAGGCTGAGCATAGTCGCATCGAGCGGACGGCTCAACGCGAACGGGCGGGAATCGGTCGCTCAGCGGGCCGCTCGCTGGGTCCGTCGCACTACTTTGCCTTAGCAAGGACCACGGTGACATCGTCATGAAGAGGCATGCCGTCGGCGAAGTTGCGGGAGGCAGTCAGCAGCTCGTCAACGATTTGTTCCACCGGGCGATCGCGATGTTGGGCGACGACACGAATGCAATTCTCTCGTCCAAAGAGCGTGCCGTCGGGGGCAGTTGCGTCGAACAGACCGTCCGTTGCGAGGAACAAGATGTCATTCTTCAACAGGGCCACGGGCGCGCTGGTCGGAACGACCATTTCTTCGAACATTCCCAGCGGAGGCGTGTGGCTTGCGAGTACCGTGAATTCGCCTGAATGGTGGATGACATAGGCGGGATGTGCAGCCGACGCGTACGTGAAAGTCCGCTCGGCGGGGTTGAGCGATGCCAGAAACAGGGTGAGAAATCGGCCGCCGTTGATGTCATCCCAGAGCAAACGGTTGAGCAGCGTCGTCACCTCGCCGACGTCCGAATGCGTGCGGCTCAAACCGCGGAGGTAGGCACGGGTCTCGGCGGTCAACAGCGCGGGCCCGATGCCGTGACCGCACACGTCGCCGACGGCAACGGCCAGTGTCCCGTCTGCGAGAGGGAAATAATCAAAGAAATCCCCCGCTGTCTCTTCGATGGGCAAACAGACGCCGAAGAAGTCGAAGGCCTCAATCTGCGGTGACTTGGACGGAAGCAAGTTCTGTTGAATGTCGCGGGCGACCTGCAGCGAGGCTTCCAATTCGCGACGCCGCCGCTTTTCGGAGCGGTATTCCGTACGGAGGCGCTCACGTGCAACCACGTCGCGGCGTTGCCGATCGGCCTTATCGATCGAACGCTGGATCGCCCGGTCGAGTCGTTCGGCAGTGAAGTCGTTCTTGCTCAGATAGTCCTGGGCGCCCGCCTTCATCGCGGCGACTGCCGCGCCGATGTCATTTTGCCCCGTCAGCATGACTACGGGGGCGTGCGGGCGAAAGCGGTCGAGTAATTCGAGGGTATCCGTTCCCGGAATATTGTAATCGAGCAAAACGCAGTCCGGCGGAGCCGAATCGAACGACTCGCGGGCCTGGTGCCCGTTCTCGGCCTCCGTCACGACATAGTCTGAGCCCAGTGCTCGGGAGACCACCCGGCGGTCCACCTGGTCGTCGTCGATCATCAAGATGCGGACTTGCGGTCTGTCAGTTCCGATCGCCATGAGGCCCCGATCCCCCGCGCGCCGGCGGAAATTGTACGCTGAGCACAAAACGCTCCAACATCTGCACGGCTCGCAAGAATCCGCTGCCGGTATCCGGCTTTTGCAAGTAGCCGGCAACATGCTGACTGTACGCCGCGGTCTTGTCCTCGTCTGCCCGCGACGTCGTCAGCACG
>CAYWOV010000301.1:0-5114 GCA_964459965.1 uncultured Planctomycetaceae bacterium
ACCCCTGTTGCTGAAAAAGGCCCATTTTGATATTTCCCCCCCTTCGTCGTTGCCTTCGTTGCGCAACCGGGCCGGCGAAGATTGGGGGGCCGCGGGGGGGTCGTCCCGCTGCCAGCCTGGATTAGTCAACGTCCCGGCATGATGCCGCTTTGACGTGCCAGAACCGTGGCACCAGGAAAGACGACACACCCTTGGCTCCTCGGAATTCACTCGCCATCGCAGACGACAACGTGGTTCTGCGTTTCGACAATGTGACGGTCGACCTGCCGATCTACAGTCCCCGCGGCCGATCGCTGCAACTGGCCGTGTTGAACCTGGCCGTCGGCGGAAAGCTCTCGGAAAAGGTCGGCCGCACCGTGCACGTGCGAGCGCTCGATCAAGTTTCCTTCGACGTCTTTCGCGGCGATCGCATCGGCCTCTTGGGCCATAACGGCTCGGGGAAGTCGACTCTGCTCAAAGTTGTCTCATCGATCTACTTGCCTACGTCCGGTCAGTTTCATTCCAGCGTCAACGTGGTGCCCTTGCTCGATTTCAACCTGGGCGTCGACGACGACATGACGGGGATCGAGGCGATTCGCGTCGGCTGCATGCTGCGAGGCATTTCCAAGGAGAAAATGCCCGAGGCACTCGCCGACATCTGCCAATTCACCGAACTGGGCGAATTCCTGAACCTGCCGATCCGAACGTACTCGGCGGGCATGCGGGCTCGCCTTGCATTCGGCACGGCCACGGCCGTCCGGCCCGAGGCGATCGCCATCGACGAAAACCTGGCCACGGGTGATGCCCAGTTTATCAAGAAAGCGCGGCTGCGAGCGGAAGAGTTCATCGGGGGAGCCGCCCTCCTATTCCTGGCGAGTCATCAGGACGAGATTCTCCGATCGTTTTGCAACAAGGGGATCGTGCTCCGCACGGGTCGCGTCGATTTCTGTGGACCGATCGACGAGGCGATTCGCTTCTACAACGGCGGCGCGTACCAGGACGCGGCACCCCAAGTCCCGGCCACCGTGGTCAAGGTGGCCGCCTAACCCAGCGCTTCGCGGATCGACAAGGGACGAATGACATTTCCTACGTGTGGTTAAGCATGAAGCACTGCTCTGCCGGCGTTCATCGTTAATGACGGACAAATAACATGTCGACGTATCCTTCCGCGATAGGCGATCTCACCGGCGGGTTTCGACGGTTTGATATCTGGCTGGGGCTCGCCTGGCTCGACCTCAAGTTGCGCTATCGGCGCACGCTGGTCGGTCCCTTCTGGCTGCCCCTCTCGTCGGTCATCACCATTGCCATCATGGGGTTCATCTACGCCAGGTTGTTTCAGATTCGCGAATTGGCGACGTATTTCCCGTACCTCGCCTGCGGGCTGGCTCTTTGGTCGCTGATCGCGGCATTCATTGCGGATGCGCACTCGGTCTTCGTGAGCGCGGCTCATATCGCGCATCAGACGCCGCTGCCCTATTCGTTGTACGTCCTTCGCCGCGTCGCCAATGCGTTCATCCAGTTCGTGCATACGTCGGTTTCGTTCTGGGCCGTCGCGATTTGTTTCCGCGTGCCATTCGGAATGGAAACGTTGATGGTCCTTCCGGGGCTCGCCATGCTGGCCGTCTTTGGATTTTGGATCACGCTGGGATTGGGAACGGTTTGTCTGCGCTTTCGCGATCTGGCTCAGATCATCATTGTGGCCACGCAATTGTTGTTTCTGGTGACTCCCATCTTTTGGAAGATCGACCTCTTGGGCGATCAGCGCTGGCTGGCGACCTGCAATCCGTGCTTTCATCTGCTGGAAATCTGCCGCGCTCCGCTCTTGGGCCAGCCAACTCCCTGGGAAAGCTGGATGGCGGTCCTCGCTATTAACGGCGTGGGCTGTTTGCTCGCGTTTGCTGTCTTCGCGCGATGCCGAAGTCGACTCGCGTACTGGATGTGAGGCGTTTCGACGGTCTGCGGCTGGGACGCCGCAAGTTCTGAAATCGTAAGGGGTGGCATGGACGCTGACCTGGCTCAATCGCTCAATTCCGCTCGGATCGGCGGCCAGCACCGCCGCTGGCGTGCGCTGACGCTTCCCTTGACGCTGATCCTGACAGTCGCGGCGACATTTGTTGTCGTCCGATCTCAGGCACCTTACGTGTTCGACGACACTCCCGGGCTGGCCACCGCGCTTTACGAGCATGGGAACTCGCCGAGTCCACAAGGACTCGAATTCTACACCACGAACGTGAAGGGTTGCTTTGGAGGTCTCAGCGGCGGTGGCTATCGCCCGCTGAGCAGTGTGATGGCCCGCTTTGCCATGGCCGTTTTTTGCGGCCAATTCATGAATTTGTTTTCTTGGTATTGCCTGTGCGGGTCCATTCACGGTGCGACCGTCTGTAGCGTGTTTTTCGTCGCGAGGCGATTCGTCGTGGATGAACGCTGGGCCCTGTTTGCTGCGTTCCTGTTCGTCTTTTCGGCTCCGAACGTGACGGCGGCTTGGGTCGTCGGCGTGGGACTTCAGTCGATCGTGACTCTCCTGGTTTGCGCTGGCTTGCTGTTGTATTGGCGCGTCGTCGAGAAGCGGCCGCATTATCGCTGGGCGACAGTGGGACTTTGTCTGGTGATGCTGATTGGACCGTGGTTTCGCGAGTTCATCGGCATCGTGACGGTCCTCGTCATTTTTGAGGAGCTGCGTCGCAATCGACGTCCCACCTGGCTCATGGCGGCGGCGGCGCTCTTTCTATTGCACGCCCTCTTTCCGACGGCATTGATTCACTACATCTTTGCCCCCGATTTGCCCATTCGTTCGATTTTCGCGCTGGGTTCGCTCGCCCAGACATTGGAAGCGCCGATCGTCTGGCAGGGGGATACCGCCGCGTGGTTACGCGCTCAATTCAATGCCGTCCGGTGGCTGGCCGGCTGGCACTTCATCGTCTTGTTGCCACCGTCGCTGCTGGTGTTGGCGGTTGTGGGTTTTCTCGCGGAGTCGATCCGTGACCTCATGCGATTAATCGCCAATCGGATTCAGGTTCGAGGAGCCGAATTGAGCATGGCCAGCTTCCAGGCGATCCTTCCCTTGGTGTACGCCGCATTGCTCGTCGGCATTAAGTGCTTCAAAGGCGATTGGCACACCATCGGTGTCTTTTTGTGCTTGGGACTCGCCGTTATCGCACTCAAGCGGAGCGTCTTTCTGGCCGTTTGGTTCCTCCTCGCGTTTCTGCCATTTCTCAAGGTGTTTACGGAACCCGTGCACCTTGCGTACGCACTCGTGCCGGCAAGCATCACGGTTGCCGGTACGGTCGAGAAGCTGTGGGCGCTCACTGCCGGAGTGCGCTGGCCCGTTCGTGCCGTGCGCTACGCCATGGCGGCGATTCTCGTCATCGCGATCGGCGACCACGCATTGACGCTCTACGGCAGCTATCGGGTCGTCACCGATTCCTACAACGGCATCGCACGCGTCGGCGATTGGCTGCGAGAAAACACGCCGTCCGGCTCAATCGTCATTGGCAACGGGGTCCATACCGCAGATGTTCAATTCTATTCGCAAGGCCATATCATTCCCTATCGCTCTGCGGGCCCGACTTCGGATCCGCGGGTCGTGATGACGCCGCGACAATTGGAAACCCTGTTGGCGAAGAATTTCGATCAGCGCGACGTGTACCTGCTCGATATGGACTACGATTTTCCCTGCGACAAATCGTGGTACCACTCTCATCGGTTTGTCGAAAACAAAGGCGTCGCCAAGCAGGATCTGGGGAAAATCCACGTCACGAAGGTTCGATATCCGTTCCTCGACCCTTTGCGGAATTTGATCGACCGTCCCTATATCACCTTCCTGGGACCCCCCGATCTGGAGAACGACTTCTATCACGGCCGCGCCCGAAATGGCCGGTTTCAGCGTTACGAACTGAACGTCGAGTACCACGTCTACAAAATCACGAGCAAGCAGGTTCGGGACTACTGGTACCCGGAGGCCCCTGTTTCCATGGCCCTGGAAGGTTTCCACGGGTTCAACATCCTGCGATTCAACTCGCGGTACTTCGCGATTCCACAGAGCCGACCTGAATTCGACGTGCGCAAAATCCTCCGCGGACACTTTGCCGACAGCTTTGTCGGCGACGATCTGAAGGAAGTGTCGCGTCGCGTTGAAGAGTACACGCACACGGTCGCCGCCGACCCATTACGTAGCGCAAAGCAATCGACCAATTGATCCACCGGCCAGTCGCCAAATCGGTCACTGCCGACCTATCGAAGTCGACCTTGTTGAGGAGACGCATGATGCGGACTGAGCCGACGCGTGATTTCACAGTGACCCTGCTCGTGCCGACGCTCAACGAGATCGAGGGGATGAAAGTTATCATGCCCCGCGTGCGGCCTGAATGGGTCGATCAGATCATGATCCTCGACGGAGGGTCGACGGATGGCACGATCGAATATGCCCGCCAACAGGGATATTTCGTCCATGTGCAAAAAGAGCCGGGCATCCGGCAGGGATACATGGAAGCCCTTCCCCACATCACGGGGGACGTCGTCCTTACTTTCAGCCCCGATGGCAATTCCATCCCGGAGCTCATTCCACAGCTCGTCGAAAAAATCGCCGAAGGTTATGACATGGTCATCGCCTCGCGCTATCTCGGCCCCGCCACGAGCGACGACGACGATTTCCTCACGGCGTTCGGCAATTGGCTCTTCACGCGGACAGTCAACCTTTTATTCCGCGCGAATTACACCGACGTGATGGTGATCTACCGCGCCTATTGGACCAACCTCATCTCGTTTCTCGATCTCGACAAAGATTCCAGCCATCGCACGCCCGAGCGAATCCTGGGGACACGGATCAGCTGGGAGCCTCTCTTGTCGGTGCGGGCCGCGAAGATGAAGCTGCGCGTTACGGAAATACCCGGTGACGAACCGCCGCGCATCGGCGGCGAGCGGAAACTGCAAATCTGGAAATGGGGAGCAGCGTATTACTTTCAGTTTCTGCGTGAATATTTCTTGTGGAAAAAGCCGCTCGGTCGCACTTGGGGCGTTGTCGACCGTTATGAAGATGCGGCGTTCGCTCCTCTGAAAGCAGAGGCGGCGGGAATCGAACCCACGCCGAAACTATTGGGAGATCGTGGGGACGGCGACCAACGAGGCGCAGAAAGCGG
>CAYWOV010000302.1:0-5110 GCA_964459965.1 uncultured Planctomycetaceae bacterium
GGTCTCGACCGCATTCGGGCCTTTCATCTCAACGACAGCAAGCGCGAACTCGGCAGCCGGGTCGACCGCCATGAGCACATCGGCCAAGGCCATCTGGGCCGCGAAGCGTTTCGCAACATACTGAACGACAAGCGATTTGCCGGCATCCCCATGTATTTGGAAACTCCTAAAGGAGTAGTGAACGGTCGTTCTTTAGACGCGCAGAACATGGCAACCTTGCGCAGACTCGCAGGACGGGCCGCCAAGTCGTCGCACAATCCAAAAAGTCGTTAAAGTCGGTCAAGCCTCTGCGATCATAGTCAGATTTCGCGGCCCGACCGTCAGTCTCTCTTGAAGCCTCAAAGCCCGTGCAATGGAAGAAAGCGGATCACGTCCCTTCTTCGGAACCGTCGAAAACAAAGGAAGACGCGGCAATCTCGGCTGCGTGCTCTGTGCGAACGGTTGCGAGGATCTGCACGATGAACGTCGACTTTCGCCTCTTACGCCGAAGCGCTTTGGCAGTCTGTGGCGCCGCGTTGCTGGGTTTCACTGCGGAGGGCTGTGTTTCAACTCATAAGCCCCGCTTCTGGGACCAGGACGATGTGAAGGGGACCACCGATACGAGCGGTTCCCCGTCAACAACAACACCTCCGCCCGCGGCCGATGCCGCCGCCACAAAGCCCGCATCAACGGTAGTTGCCGCCGACCACACGTCGGCTGACGATCCAACCGGGCATTCGTCGGCCCTCAACTTCGCCGACTCGACACCCAGCCCGCCCGGCTCGCCGAATGCCATCCTCGCCGATTCGCAACCGGTCAATGAATCGAAGTCCACGGCCTCGGGCGATGCGTTTGCTCCCACGGCACCCCAGAATGCCGGGGCCGACGTTTGGGGCGACAAGCCGCCTGCTGCTCCGTCTGCGAAGAAGGTCGATGCCTCGCCCAAAGCGAGTGATCCGTTCGCCGAATCGGCGGCCTTACCCCCCGCCGCTCCCGCGCCGCCGACGGTCAATGTGTCGACGACTCCGATGACTGCAGCGCCGTCGAAGGGTACATCGAGCGTGGATCCCTTTGCCGAGGCGGAGAACCCTGTCTTTGCGGGGAAAGATCAAACTCGGCCCGCGGACATGCCGGCTCGGCAGGCAATGCCCGCCCCGCCGGAGGGCGCCTCTTCCGTGCAGTCGCCGTCTGCTTCACCAGATCCGATCGCGTCGTCACAGCCGGCTCCGATCGTGGAAGCCGCATCGGCGCTACCGGTCGCTCCGGCGCCTCCTCAGCCGGCCCCGACGGTTGCTGCCGCCGAGATCCACAAAAACACAGCGGATCCATTTGCAGATCCGAATGCAGCCCCAGCCATGCGTTCGGCCGCCGTTCATGCCGCCGAGGATAAACCGAGCTGTGCCGCTCCGGCACCCAGCCAGAATTACGCGACCGGGGTTGCAACGCCGGAAACTTCGGCTCAGTCACCGGTCGGAAATCCGGCGACGTCTGCCGCCTTGGTGCCGACCCGTGCACCGGCTTCGACCGAGCAAGTTACCGATCTTGTCGTCCCGGCAAGCGATCCGCAGGTTTCTCAAATGGTCATACCGGCCGTAAAATCCGCCGCTCCGAGAGTCGACTCGAAGCCGAGCGTAGCGAAGGCTTCCGCGCACGCCGCGCAACAGCCAACGTCTGATGAACCCCAATGGACTCATGCGGCGTTGCGAGAGGCGGACGCGACTGTCACCGATTCGATGATTCTCGATTCCAACTCAGTGCGCGGCCGCTTCACGGGAACAGACCGTGCGACAGGATCGCCTGCGCATCTGTCGCCAGTTGAGGAGACGCCGCACAAGCGAGTGCCGCAACCGATCCCGCAACCGGCGGCGTCACCCGTTCAGCAGGGGTCGTCACCGCAGCCGATCGCGGCGCCGCAAACGGAACCCTTGTCGCGATCTGAAGCCGACGATCCGTTCGCGACGGCGAGTACAGAATTGAGTGACGCGGGGCAGACCGCGCACGAACCGACTGCCAAATCGCTGAGCGGAGTCGTCAACGCGATTGCCCAGCAAGACAGCCCATCGCCTGCCGCCGACCCATTTGCCTTGGAGCAAACAGTAGACACGAGCGTGGCTGATCAAATCCACGTCAAGACGGCTCACGCGTCCGCCAAGGCCGACGCACCCCAGGCCTTCGATCCGTTCGACGCACCGAACACTTTGTCCTCTCGCGAAGTATCGGTTGCCGATTCGAGCGTCACCCCGACGATCGGGCACTTTGCCGGGCGATTCCATTCAGAGACGTGGTTTGCGTTCGGGTTGGCCGCGGGATTGATCGCGAGCTTGATTATGTGGTTGCGATCCCGCCCCAAGAACAATCACGCGGTCAACGGTTGACGGCCCAAAATCGCAATTCTGCCGCCTTTGTCGCCTCTGACGGACGGTGCGGGGGATTTGGGTCGATATCGGCCCGGTAAAGTGTGCGCCGGTGCCGCGACACGCGATTTTCTCGCCACTTGCGACACCTTCTCGCACAGCGTGCACTATAGTTTTTGTGCGCCCCGTCCATGCAAGGTGCCCGCAATTGGAGGCAGAAGACGCGATGCCCGACAAAGACCCCTGGAGCCGACCGACCCTCAAGGATCTGCAAGAGATCCTCGAAAATCTGCACAAGCCGGACACCGACAACCGGCGCAACGTCGATCGGCTCGAACTGTCGGTTCCTGCCGAGATCGTGACGGCGCGCGGCAATACGGTCGCCGCGATGACCCGCGAAATCAGCCGCAGCGGAATCGGCATTCTGCATCGCGGTTCGATCTCGCCCGGCGAAGTGACCATCAAAATGGCCGGCGACTCGCAGACGTTCGAGTACCGCGTCGTGATCGAATGGTGCACGCCGTGCGACAACGGCATGTTCATGAGCGGCGGGCGATTTCTGCCGAAGTCGAGCGAGGCGACCACGTAGATCCGGCTGGCAGCTTGTCTACGGCAGCTCGGGGGGCGCGGGTTCGTCCGGTCTCGCCTGCGCGCGTTTCTCCGGCGGTATCAGCTTGTCGAGAATGCCGTTGACGAATTGCGGCGACTGAGCGGTGCCGAAACGGCGGGCCAGTTCGATCGTTTCATCGATCACGACGCGGTGCGGCGTCTCGGTGAAGATCAGCTCGAAGGCGCCTAACCGCAAGGCGTTGCGATCGGTGGGCGCCATGCGAGCCAGCGTCCAGTTTTCAGCCGCCGTTGAAATTCGCGCATCGAGGGCCGCGCGATTTTCGCGCACGCCGGCAAACAACGACCAGGCAAAGGCGCGCAGGTCTTCGTCCGGCAACTGTTCGCGAATCATATCGCGAACCGCTCCAGCAGCGACGTCGGGATTGACGTCGATCTGATAAAGCATCTGCAGCACGACTTCGCGTGCTTTGCTGCGCCGCGCCATTGTCGTCACACCCCGCGCGTGTCGGCTCGAGAGCCAACCGGCGGAAGCTTCTTGAGCAGGTTGACCATCTCGATCGCGGCAAGTGCCGCCTCTTTGCCTTTGTTGCCCGAAGAGCCCCCGGCCCGTTCGAGCGCCAAATCCATCGACGGGCAGTTCAAGACGCCGTTCAGTACCGGAACGCCGCTCGACACGGCCGTCTCCATGATCGCCCGCGCGACCTGCTGATTGATGTATTCGTGATGAGTCGTTTTCCCCTGGACGACCGCGCCCAGACAGCAAACCGCCGCAAACCGCCCGCTGCGTGCCAGGCGATCGGCGACAACGGGAATCTCGAACGCCCCGGGAACCCATGCCACCAGGACTCGCTTGTCGGGCACGCCGTGCTCTTTGAACGTGGCCAATGCCCCGTCGAGCAGCCGTCGCGTCACCATCTCATTGTACCGCGAAACGACGACGGCAAACGCGTCGCCCGCGACAGAAAGTTCGCCTTCGAGGTCTTTGCGCATGACAGGGTGCATTCATCGATTGGCCCGGTTGCCCGTCCGCTCGGCGCCGATCGGCGACCGAAGCACGCTTAACCCAGGTTCATGCTCATCAAAAACTCTTCGTTCGTCTTGCTCCGCCGCATGCGGTTGACGAGCAACTCCATGGCTTCGACAGGATTCATATCGTTGAGCACGCGACGCAAAATCCACACGCGGCGAAGCTCGTCCTCGTCCATGAGCAGCTCTTCGCGGCGAGTTCCCGATTTGTTGACGTCGATGGCCGGCCAGATCCGCTTCTCGACCATGCGACGGTCAAGATGCAGCTCGGTGTTGCCGGTCCCTTTGAACTCCTCGAAGATCACCTCGTCCATTCGGCTGCCGGTGTCGACCAGGGCCGTGGCGATAATCGTCAGGCTGCCCCCCTCTTCAACGGCGCGGGCCGCGCCGAAGAACCGCTTTGGATGCTGCAAGGCATTGGCGTCGACACCGCCGGAGAGGATCTTGCCGGAGTGAGGCACTTCGGTGTTCCACGCGCGGGCCAACCGCGTGATGGAATCGAGGAAGATTACCACGTCCTGGCCGTATTCGACCATCCGTTTGGCCTTCTCGATCACCATTTCGGAAACCTGGATGTGCCGGCTGGGCGGCTCGTCGAACGTGCTGCTGATCACCTCGCTGTTGCGGCTTTTGACTTGCCGCTCCATTTCGGTCACTTCTTCCGGCCGCTCGTCGATCAACAGCACAATGACGTAGGCCTCCGGATGGTTTTTCAACGTGGCCTTCGCCAACTGAGACAAGAGGATTGTCTTGCCTGCACGCGGGGGCGAGACGATCAATCCACGTTGTCCCATACCAATTGGTGCGACGATGTCGACAATCCGCGTGCTCAGCTCGAGCGGATCGACGGAGAGTCGCAGCCGCTTCGAGGGATGCAGCGGCGTCAGATCGTCGAACGAGACCCGTTCGGCCAGCAGATTGGGGTCCTGGCCGTTAATTGCCTCGACCCGCAGCAAGGCGAAATACCGCTCATTTTCCTTCGGCGGCCGAATCTGGCCCGCGACAGTCGCTCCCGTTCGCAGTCCAAACCGGCGAATCTGGCTGGGGCTGACGTAAATATCGTCGGGGCAGGGCAGGTAGTGATAATCTGGGCTGCGGAGAAAGCCAAACCCGTCCGGCAGGATCTCCAGCGTTCCCTCGCCGAACATCAGGCCGTTCATCTTCGTCCGCTCTTTGAGGAT
>CAYWOV010000303.1:0-5107 GCA_964459965.1 uncultured Planctomycetaceae bacterium
CGAATCGTCTGCCGCGGCCTCGTCCGGGAGGGGCAACGCGACCGCGCGCGAACGATCATTCGGCAGATCCTTCAAAAGACGCCCGTGCCGGCCTAGACGGCGCCGGGTTGCTGAGAGGCGGCGATGCGCTATTGCCGCCTTTCAAAAATTCCGCTTGGGCGATTTTCGCCGCGCTTGCTACAATCCCGCCCCCCGCGCGGGAACCCCGGGATGGTTGCCGACCGGTTGAGTAACCATCGGCAATCGGCGGTCCCTCGCGTCATTCGTGGAAGAATGGAGTCGCCCATGCGTTCGGCCAAATTTCCGTCCGTCCGCTCTCACGCGCTTTGTGTTGCATCCGGCCGTTCGGCAATACTCGCTTTTGTGTTGATCGCGGTCGGAAAAATGTGTACGGCGGAGGACGGACGTTCCGGCGCCGAGTCCGCGCGGGTCAAAGCGAAGGCATTTCTCTCCGTCAAGAAACTGCCCGCCGGTGGAGAATGCGAGATCCTGGTTTTGGTCAACATTCAAAATGGTTGGCACATCAATTCTCATTCCACCGAAAAGGAATGGCAGATTCCGACCGAGCTGACCGTCACCTCGAAATTTGGGACCAAACTGGCCCGCGTCAGCTATCCGAAAGGTCGCCTGGCCCGCGTGCCGGGCAGCCAAGAACCGCTCCCCGTCTACGAACGCCAGGCGACGATTCGCGGAGTGCTCGCCATTCCGAGGGAGGCGGCGGGGCGGACCGAGGAGTTCCGTATTCAGTTGCGCTACCAGGCGTGCAACGACCGCGAATGCGAACAGCCAAAGCTTTACAAGTTGGCGGGAAAGGTTGCGATAGCCGGTGACGGCGAGCCCATAGAAGAAGCCAACGCCAATCTCTTTCCGAAATCGCGATGATCGTCGGCCGATGGATCAGCGTTTCTGCTCGCTCAGCGGATAGAGATGCACAGGCCGTGGAGCAACCAGCGCCAAGAGTTGCGGCACGTCGAACCGCTCGAGCAAGCCAAAGCAGAAAAGCTCGGGCGCCTGTTCGATCGTCAGATTCTGTTCGATGATCTCTTTCAGGCTGCGATACGAGCCATGCAGCTCCAGTTGGCCGACCGCATCCGGTTCGATCCCCGCGGCCACGGTGGCGATCAGGCTGCTGCGCGGGCCCAGGGCGACAACAGCGGGGCTGTGTCCGGCCTTGTCCCGCACCCAGCGAGCGATTGCCGCGAGCTGGCTGGCCTGAATTCCCAACGGTCGCTCGCCCACGCTGGAAGCCGCAATTGCGAAAAGCGCCGGCCGTTGCGGCGTCTGCGATTCGCCGAAGCCGTAGAGATCGACTGTAAGAACGCGGCGGCCTGAGCGCGCGAGTGCGTCAACCGTCTGTGCCCCGGCTGCGCGCTCGGCGTCCGCGATCAAAATCGCGTCGCCGCTCACGTTGGGAGGCGCGACCTCGACCGATGGGAGCGTCCACATTCCGCCCACGTGCAGCCACCGGTCTCGCTCCCGGTGCGGGCCGATCGTGCGGACCGCGATCGTTGTATCAACTACCGTCCATGGATGCGCGTGGACAAGTTCGGACAATTCGGGTCGGCGGGCTTGCTGCCAAGCGACGGTCCGTTCCTGCGTCTTTGACAATTCCTCGTCGCGCGGCAGCGTGCGGGCCAATCGCCGCGCCAGGCTGTTGAAGTCCTCGTTCGTTGCGGGTAAAGCGACCTTGAGCTGGTCCGGTGTTTTGACTTCGGCCTCGGAAGGAATCTCCGTTTTGCCGACGTCGGGACTGCCCGCGAAAAAGAAGTCCTTCAACATGCCGTAAAACTGCTGGCGGTTGTCCAGTCCGAAATTATGCGTACCGGGATCGAGATTGACATGCGTCCGGAGATTGCCCGATTTTCCGTAAAGTTCGTAGATCGGTCGCGCGGCCGTATTCAGTGGCGGAAGGGCATGCTCGGCTTTGAAGCAACAGTCGTCAGCGAAGTTATATGTGAGCAGCGCAGGTCGTGGGGCGAGCATGGCCGTCAAATGCGCGTAGTCGACAACGGTCTCGAGATCGACCGCGTTTTGTTCGGAATCGCCGAGGTCGGGGTTGTTGCGAAACCGCGTGCGAAGACTCGAATAGCCGGCGACTGGATTACACAGCGTCACGCGTGTATCCAGAGCGCTGATCGTGATCGTCTGCCAGCCACCGCCCGATAATCCCTGAACGGCCACGCGGGACGGGTCGGCGTGCTCGTGCGCGAGCAGGATATCGAGACCGCGCGACATCACAAGGTAAAACGGGGCCAGGCCGCTCGTGCCGCACAGGTCGAGCTGATTCATTCGATAATGATCGTAATTCGCAGCGGTCAACTGCCCCATGTGCAAATACTCGGTGTTGAGCACGATCATTCCGCGCTTCGCCTGATTGATGCAGCGAAGCTGCTTGTAGGCGACGGCTTTGCCGGCCGGATCGTGTCCATTGACGGCCAAGGAGACGGGTACTCTCGGCGTTTTGAATTGCGTGGGCTCATAGAGTAGGGCCGGGATCCAAAGTCCGGGAACGGCCTCGTAGCGAAGTTTTCTGATTATGTAGCCCGACCCGCCGCCAATCGTTTCTTGCCACTCGACTCGGGTGGGGATTTTCCGCCACGCGGCTGCCTCGCCGCGGAACACCACGCGGTCGAGCGTTTGTTGGCGGGCACGCCTCGCGAAAGACTCCCATTCCGCCGCCGAGCGCACGTCGGGCATTCGCGGGATACGCGCCTCGATAAAGTCTTGGATCTCCTGCAGCGGTATCGAGGAATCAAGTAAGCGACGACCGAGCGCTACCTTCAAATCGGCTTCCTTTGCTCGCGACGCTGTGGGCGCACCCACTTCGGCAACCAAGCCTGGCGACATCCCGAAACCTAGGACGGCAAACAGGGCGAACCGACGTATCATGGTCGTCCTCGAAGAAGTCAAACGGGCTGCGGGGTTCCAAGCTACCGATCGCCGCGAGTGGTCGCAACGCGGGATTTCGGGGGAACGGATGCAGTGTTAAAGGACTCTGGCCGCCAGACCCCCTTTGAGTGTTGCCAGAACGCGCGCGGCCGCCTACTGTTAATTATTGGCCCCAAACACCGGCATCCGATTCCTGAAAGGCTTGCTTCGATGGGACGTAGTTTCTTGGCCGCTCTTACGATTGTCGTCGCTCCCACTTTGGTTTGGGCCGACGGCGCGGACTCCCATCCTGGAGAGGGTGCTGCGGGAAAACCGGCCGTAACTCCGGCGGATAAAATGCCGCCGATTACGGCAGAACTAAAGAACGAAAAACAAAAGGGAAGTTTTGCGATCGGTTACACGATGGGGATGACTTTGCGGAGACAGATCGGTGCTGAGACTCTCGATCTGTCGGCGTTTCTGCGGGGCATGCAGCAGTCGCTCGAGGGTGAGAAAGCCTCTCTCAGCGCCATCGAACAGGATCGGGCGCTCAAGACGTTTATCGCCGTCGTGCAGCGCCAGCAAATGAAGAAGGCGGCCCAAGCGATTGAGGCAAACAAAAAGAAGGGCGAGGACTACCTGGCCGCCAACAAGAAGCAAAAAGGAGTCACCACACTGCCAAGCGGAGTGCAGTATCTCGTCTTGAAGGAGGGGACCGGCAAAAAGCCCAGTGCGACAGACCAGGTCCAAGTGCATTACCACGGCACACTGACCGACGGTTCGGTTTTCGATAGTTCGGTCGAACGCGGCGAGCCGGCAACATTCCCGGTCAATGCCGTCATTCCCGGGTGGACGGAAGTGCTGCAGTTGATGAAAGAGGGCGCAAAGTGGAAGGTCGCTATTCCTTCAAATCTGGCCTATGGAAAGCGGGGAAGTCCGCCGAAAATCGGTCCCAACGAGACCCTCGTTTTTGAAATCGAACTCTTGAAGGTGAAGTAAGGCGAACTGTTTCGCGTCTTGGTCGACGTCCCCGCGCAAGGGACTCAAAAAGGTGCACTTCTGATGAACCGTGGTATTTGGTCAATCGCCGCGATCGGCGGGTTCGGTCTCGTCGCTGGTCTATTGCTGCCCGGTTGCGAGGATGAAGCGGGCAGTAAAACCGCGGATGTTGCCGTGGCGAAAGCAGATTCAAGAGGGTCGAAGGCCGTGGACAACAAGAAAAAGGGCGAAGAGTTTCTCGCCGCCAACGCCAAGAAAGAGGGCGTGAAGACGTTGCCGAGCGGGCTGCAATATCTCGTACTCAAGGAGGGCACCGGTAAAAAGCCGGGGCCGACTGACGAAGTCGAGGTCCACTATCACGGCACGCTGATCGACGGGTCCGTTTTCGACAGTTCGGTCGACAGGGGCGAGCCGGCGAGCTTTCCCGTCAATCGCGTTATTCCCGGGTGGACCGAAGCGCTGCAACTGATGAAAGAGGGCGCGAAGTGGCGGGTCTTCATTCCGTCAAAGCTCGCCTACCAGCAGCGGGGCTCTCCGCCGAAAATCGGACCAAATGAGACCCTGATCTTCGAGATCGAGCTGTTACACGTGAAGTAGTCGCTTGAGGTGCTGTTATGAACCATCGGACCTGTGTTGCGGCGGTGCTCGCGTTTTTCCTGCTTCTGCAGGGCCTGTCGCGGGCGGAAGATGCGAAGCCGGTCGAGGCGAAGAAAAAGCCCGCTGACATCAAAGCGGTCGAACCTCTCAAGTTCATCCGCGTCGTTCGCGATTCTCACGATCGGCCCATTGCACTGGAGACGGCCGTCGGCCATTACGTCTCGACGGTGGCGGGCAAGCCTTTCTCGGTCGATCTTATCGGCTGCATTCACGTCGGCGACAAGAAGTATTACGAGGCGCTTAACGAGCACTTCGCGCGGTACGGAGCTGTGCTTTTCGAACTCGTGATGCCCGAAGGCGCCTCGCTCGAAGGGCTAGGCCGGCGAGAAAGCAACCATCCAATCGCCCGCGTGCAGCAATCGCTGCCCAAAATCCTCGACCTTGAATATCAGCTCAAGCTGATTGACTATACCGCCAAGAATTTCGTGCACGCGGATTTGTCGCCTGACGAAATGGCCAAGGCGATCAAGTCGCGTGGGGACTCGGGCGGATCCGTGTTCATCAAAGTCTTTTTCGACATTCTGAAAGAGTCGAATAAGCAAGCCGAGGCACGCGAGAAACGGGGCGACTTCGCCGAGTTTCA
>CAYWOV010000304.1:0-5102 GCA_964459965.1 uncultured Planctomycetaceae bacterium
CATCATGTCGTCGATTTCATCTGCAATGGCCTGTCACCGCTCGTCGACGGCGCGACTCCGGAACAACTGTCGGGGCTCCTCAACGCCGAGCTCAAGATCATCGAAGAGGAGCACCATGCTCCGGTCAACGTGCTCACGAAAACGGCCGACGGCTTGCCCGGGTTCGGCATTGTCGCGGCCGTGTTGGGAATTGTGATCACGATGGGTGCCATCGATGGCCCCGTTCAGGAAGTCGGCCACAAAGTCGGTGCCGCGCTCGTTGGAACATTCTTGGGAATTCTGCTTTCGTACGGCTTTTTTGGACCTTTGGCGGCGCGAATGGAATTCCTCGGGGCGGCCGAGCTGGGATTCTTTCATGCCATCGCCTCGATTGTGATGGGCGCCGCGCAGAGCCAAAGCCCTAAAGTCGTCATCGAGCAGGCGCGCCGCGGCATCGGCACGGACGTCCGTCCAAGCCGCACCGAAATGGAGGAACTGTTTAAAGAAGTGGACGCCTCGTAAAGCGGATGAGGGAATAGTCGATGGCGGGTAAGGGCGGCGGTGCGTGGAAGGTCGCGTACGCGGACTTCGTCACCGCCATGATGGCCTTCTTCCTCGTGATGTGGATCGTCGGCCAGGACAAACCGGTCAAACAGGCCGTCGCCAAATATTTCGAGGATCCCCTGGGAACGGACAACGGATCTCGTTCGACCTCGTTGGAAGGGCCCGAGGACGCGACGACTCCCGGTAATTTCGAGAGCGGCCGGGGACCGGCTCGCGGATTGAGCATGGCCACGAACAAGGTCACCGGTCGGCGCACCGCCGCCGGAGTGGCGGCCAAGAGGCCACCGCATATCGTCATTTTCCGTCATTTCAACCGCACTTGTAGCGTCGGCACCGTGGTTCTCTTCGCGGACAACTCGGCCGAGCTAGACGCGGCCGCCATCGAAAGGCTCGACTCGCTCGCTCCTCTCCTGCGCGGGAAGCCTAATAAAGTCGAGATCCGCGTTTACGAGCCACGCCATGCACCGGCGCCTGGCGGCCCATTCGCCGACGCCTCGCAACTGGCGCGAGCGCGTGCAATGAACGTAAGAAAATACCTGACTGAGCACGGCATCGAGTCCGAGCGAATTCGCCTGTCACAAGAAGGGTCCCTTGAACCGGACACCCTTTACATGGGCGATTCCAAGCGGGTTCCCGGATCGCGTGCGGAGATTTTTGCGCTGGATGAATATCTCGACAAAGGCCGCAATCCCGTGCCGCAAAACGGCGGACCGGAAGATGAGGATCCCAGGTAAACTGGCGAGTTATTCTGCGCCGTGTTGACCTAATCTTGATCCGCGCGTATAGTCCCGCCGCGCTGCAACCCAGGCCCCTTTGCAGCCGGTCTGGCTCTCCGCAGCGACGCCGACCGTTTCACAACGTCACGATCGTGGGCCGTTAGAGACCGTCATGGCTGCCACTCCGCACGAAACTCCTGCTGCCAAAGCCGATGCGCCGCCTGCCGAAGCGCCTAAGAAGAAGCGTTTCGGTGGCAAGCGGGTCAAGATTGCTATTATCGTCGTCGTTGTCATGGCGTTGCAGGCCGTTGCCGCGGCCTTGCTCTTGCCAAAAGGCCAAGCCACCCCGGCTGCGGGGCAAGCCGCCGAGGCCGGACACGGAACCGAGGAGACGCACGCCGAGAAGGCCGAAAGCCTCGAAGAGGCAGAGATCGGCAGCTTCAGCGTCTCCATTGAGGAGAACAGTGGCATCCTTTGGAACGTGAGCTTTAAGCTCTTCGCCGCCGTCTCCGAAAAGGCCAAGAGCGAGTTCGCCGACGCCGTCGGTGAGCGTTATAAAGCGCGCGTCAAACAGGCCGTCGTCAAAGTCGTACGCCGCTCCAGTATCGAAGACCTGCGCGATCCGCAACTCGATCTCTTCAAACGAAACCTGAAGACCGAAATCAATAACACCCTCCCGGAGCGCTACGTCCAGGAGATCATCGTCGCCGATATCCGCACGATGCAGCAGTGACGAGGGACCCGTGGCCGACGATCTTCTCAAGCCAGAAGAGATTGAAGCTCTCTTGAAAGCAGCCGGCGGCACGGCCTCTGGATCGCAGAGCGGACCAACGGCCGGCGGCGGCGATCCTTTTGGTCAACCACAAGCCGCGGGTCGATCCGCCTCGCCGAAGCAGGCGCCCCGGTCCAAGAGTCCCACGGAGCGGCTGATCGAGCAGGCGGAAGCGGGCCTCGCCGCGGCCGTTGCCCCCAATCTTCAATCGTCCACTGGAATTCCGCAGGACCTTGGGAATGCGTCGCCGTTTCAGTTCAAATCGTTCGAGACGGCGGAAAGCAATGCCGGCGACGGCGTCGGGCTCAGCGCGCTGCAAGACGTCGAACTGGATCTGCGGATCGAGCTGGGCCGCACCGAACTCTTGATCGAAGAAGTGTTGGAGCTGAGAGAAGGTTCCGTTGTTCCCCTGAATAAGCTGGCCGGCGATCCGGTCGACATCCTGGTCAACGGCCGCCTCGTCGCGCGGGGCGAAGTCCTGGTCCTGAACGACAACTTCTGCGTCCGCATCGCCGAGATCGTGGCGCCGACGCTGTAGCTGCGAGTCAAACGCACGGATCGGGGAATGGAATCCCCATGAATCGTTCGCATATTTTCTCGATCGTGTCGGCCGCGGTTTTGATTGCCGCGACCTGCAGTCGATCGGCCGCGCAGGGCACCGCGGGAAATTCCGCTTCTCCGGGAAAGCTCGTTCGGCGAACCCACTCGTCGGCTCCCCCCGCCGCGGCCATCCAGACATCGGACGCACCGTCGGTCATGACTCCCGACGGCACGTCCGAGTCGCACCGCAAGTCTTGGAAAGATCTCGCGCATACCAAAACGGACGGCAAGACTGACCGGCAACCTGTAACGTTCTCGCCTTGGTCAGCGGCGGGCGCTTTGGCGGTCGTCGTCGGTCTGATTCTCGTGCTGGCGCGACTATTCCGTCGGCACGCACCCATGTTTCAACAGTCGCTTCCGCAGGAGGCTCTGGAGATCCTCGGCCGGCGCTTCGTCGACCAGCGCCAGACGATCCTTCTGGTCCGAATCGGCGCGCGGATCCTCGTGCTCGGATCTTCGGCGAACGGACTCAATTCGTTGGGTCAGATCGACGATCCGGTCGAGGTTGACTTGCTCGCTGGTTTATGTCGGCGAGGCCCGCAAACTGGTGTGCTCGGCGCGTCGTTCTTCAAGTTGCTCAAGGGCGAATCCGGCACGCGGGGAAATCCGCAACGTGATCGATCGGGCCCGAGTACGCGACAAATGCCGGCGCTTCATCCGTACCCCGAGCCGCCGTCGACTTCGCAACCGCTGGAATCGCCGGAAGACGGTCTCTCGCAGCCGGAACACGAATTGGTGCGGCGGCTCCGCGGAACATCCGCAACCGTTCGCGCGAGCGGAACGGAGGGGGCATGATGACGAAGCGTCGACGCGGGCGATCTTGGCAATACGCACTGGCGGTCCTGCTTTTTGTGACCGCTGTTGCGTCCGGCGGGCACCGGAGTGCGGCCCAGGATTCGGGCGATTCGGCCATTCCCAAACCGATCACTCAAACGTCGGGCGACTCGCCCCTGCTGGGAGGCCTGCGATCGCCGCTGGCTAACAACCCGCTTGTTCCGGCAAGCCAGCCGGGAGCAAGCGGCACGCCAGTCGACGTCGAACAGATGCTCTCGCCCGCCGGCATGTCGTCGACGTTGAAGATCATGCTCCTGCTGACGGTGATCACCCTGGCGCCCTCGATCCTGATCATGACGACCTGCTTCATGCGGTTTGTGATCGTCTTCGGGTTGTTGCGCCAGGCGATGGGCACCCAGCAACTTCCGCCAAACCAGGTCCTCGTTTCGCTGTCGCTGTTCCTTACGTTTCTGGTGATGTCGCCCGTTTGGAAGCAGGCTTATGAAGAGGGAATCAGACCCTACACGAGCCCCGCGGCGGGACAGGAGCCGATCGGCCTCGAGGAAGCCTACCATCGCACAGCCCGTCCGCTGCGACGCTTCATGATCGAGCAGATTCAACGCACCGACAATGCCGATTCGGTTCTCACCTTCCTCGAGTTCCAGCACCCCAATGAGAACGCGCCCGCACCGGAGAAGCTCGAGGACGTCGACACCGTCGTGCTGCTGCCGGCATTCATGGTCAGCGAGTTGAAAACGGCCTTTGTGATTGGCTTTCAGATTTATCTGCCGTTCCTGGTGATCGACATGGTCATCGCCACGGTGCTGATCAGCATGGGCATGATGATGCTCCCCCCGGTATTGATTTCGCTTCCGTTCAAGCTGTTGCTGTTTGTGTTGATCGACGGCTGGGCACTCACCGTCGGTATGCTGCTCGAAAGTGTCCGCGCCGCAACCGGATAGAGCTTTTCCGACCGAACTGCACGCAAGGAAACAAAATGAACGCCGACCAGGCCATCGAGATGACTCGTACTGCCGTCGGGCTGACCTTGATGATGGGTGCTCCGATCATGCTCGTCGCCGTGATCGTCGGATTGACCATCAGCGTGCTGCAGGCCGTTACGCAGCTTCAAGATCAAACCCTGAGCTTCGTCCCCAAAATCATCGCCATGGCCTTGGCCGGACTGTTTTTCTTCCCCTGGATGCTGCACCGAATGGTCGACTACGCAGCCAGTCTCTTCACTAACGTTCCCTCGCTCATGTAATCATGGAAAGTCTGCTCGATCGCCTTTCGTTTGCGCCGCTACACGACCAGGCAGCCCGAACACTCTTGGCCGCGGCCCTCGTGCAGTTCTACGCGTTCACACTTGTTGTGGTGCGGCTGTCGGGCTTGATGATCGTCGGCCCGCTCTTCGGCCAATCGATCGTGCCCAGAAACGTCCGCGTGATGTTGGTCCTCACCATCGCGTTCGTCATCACGCCGACCCTGTCCAACCACAGCCACATCCTGTTTGACAAGCTCGATGCGAATCGCGACGACGTGGTGACGCGGGACGAAGTCCCCGACTCGCTGTTGGAGCGCTACGACCGGCTATGCGATTCGGCCGGCGACGCGGCCACGCGCGGGCTGACGGCGGACAATTTCCACCTCTCGCTCGAACCGCCGCGCACCATTCTGGAGTACGCCTGGACGGCCGT
>CAYWOV010000305.1:0-5098 GCA_964459965.1 uncultured Planctomycetaceae bacterium
CCATGAGGCCCCGATCCCCCGCGCGCCGGCGGAAATTGTACACTGAGCACAAAACGCTCCAACATCTGCACGGCTCGCAAGAATCCGTTGCCGGTATCCGGCTTTTGCAAGTAGCCGGCAACGTGCTGACTGTACGCTGCGGTCTTGTCCTCGTCTGCCCGCGACGTCGTCAGCACGAACACGATGCTATCCGTGAGACTCGAATCGCTCCGCAGCTCCTTGAGAAATTGAAGTCCGTTCATCCGTGGCATGTTCAAGTCGAGCAAGATGAGATACGGGCGCGGCACCTGCGGCCGCCCATCGTCTCCGCGGAGCATCGCCAACCCCTCCCGGCCGTCGGGTGCCGTATAGACGGGATTGACGATTCGCTGCTGACGCAAGGCGCGCTCGACCGCCCGCGCGTCGACTTCATCGTCGTCCACAATCAGGATGCTGACTTCGGATTCTTTCATTAATCAGGCCTCCGCCGCTTTCGGCCAGGTGAAACGAAAAGTCGCGCCGCGGCCCTCGGCTGACTCGACATGAATGGTTCCCCCGCGGTTCTCCAGGATCTTGCGGACCATGGCCAGTCCCATGCCGCTGCCTTCCGTAACGTCTCGAGGTTTGAGCGTGGAGAACATTTGGAAGATTTCTTCGTGGTATTCGCGTGGTATTCCCGGTCCATCATCATGGACGACGAACTCGACGTTGTCCGCGTGAGGGCTCGCCGAGATGTCGATTTGGCCCACGGCGCGGTCGTGGTGCTTGATCGAGTTGCCGATCAAGTTGCGGAGCACTTGCGCCAGGGGCGCCCGATGCGTGACGATCGCCGGCAGCGCGCCGACGCAAACGGTGATCCCGGGGGGCGGAGCCAGCAGGTCGACGATTTCCCGGACCAGCTTTTCGGAATCGACGTGAGTGAGTTCACCGTCCTGTCGACCGGCGCGCGCATAATCGAGGATGTCGTCGAGCAATTGCTGCATCCGCCGGACCCGGCGCTGGATCAACCCCAGGTCGCGACACACCTCTTCAGGCAGGGTCTTGCCATGGTCTTCCGCAATCCAGGAGGCCATTTGCCCGATGGCCCGCAGCGGTGAGCGAAGATCGTGCGATGCCGAATAGGCAAATTGATCCAGCTCGCGGTTGCTGCGTTCCAGTTCGGTGGCGTAGTGCCGGATTTGCTCCTCAGTCGCCTTGCGCTCGGTAATATCGCGAATAAAGGCGCTAAACTCATAACGGTCCGGCAACGACAGGGGGGAGATCGTGAGCTCAACCGGAATTTCAGCCCCGTCCCGGCGGACCGCCGCCAGCTCCAATCGCCGATTCAACAGCGGACCTTCGCCGGTTGCCAGGAAATTGGCGAGACCTCGTCGATGGGCGGCCCGAAAGCGGTCCGGAATGATCAAATCCGCCAAGTCTTTTCCCAGGGCCTCTTCCCGCATCCAGCCGAACGATGTCGCGGCTTGAGGGTTCCATCCGGTCACGCGGCCCCCCTCGTCGATCGTGACGACGGCATCCAGCGATGAATCCAGGATCAGCCGGATGCGTTCGGCGCTCTGCCGAACTACTTCGGCGTTGCGCCGGCGGTGCAGTTCTTCTCCCATGCGATAGAGATCGGCAAAGACTTTTACCTTGGCCCGCAGCACCTCGGGAACAACAGGCGTTTGGATGTAATCGACGGCACCGCGGGCATAGCCCTCTGCAACCTGAAAATCGTCAGCGAAAGCCGTCATAAAAATGATCGGCAAATGGGCGAACCGCTCGTCGCTCCGAATGCGCTTTGCTGTTTCAAGGCCGTCCATTCCCGGCATGTTGACGTCGAGCAGGATCACCGCGAAGTCATGAGATTCGACCTGCCCGAGAGCCTCCTCCCCGGAATGTGCCATGATGAGTTCTTCGTCGAGTTCGCCAAGGATCAATTCGTAAACGAGCAAGTTTTCGGGTCGGTCGTCGACCACCAGCACCTTTGCCTTAACTCGTGGCTCTTGGCTGAATTCCTGCATTGAACGGGCCACCCTGGCCGACTGCGGACGTTGATTGCCCGCGATTGGCGGACTGACCGTGACCGTGGCCGTGGCGTGATCACCGTGCTCCAGGAATTCGTCCACGAGACTACCTCCGTGCGCGACGCCAAAGGCGCCAGACAGTTTTGTAATGGCTTGAAGCCCGAGGAGACCAATATCGTTGGAGCTTTTGACGGAATCGCGGTCGACGCTGTGGCGGCGGTGGCGCCAAATTGGCTTTCCGACGGCCACTTCAGAGAGTATTTTTGCACGATTCCAAGTGTGCAAAAGTCCCCTGCAAACTGTGCGCCGCATTGTCCTTACGCTGCTGTCCAATCTCCAGCCACCCCAGCAGTGCGGCCCAAAAAAACACCGCAGTGAATTGAAGCAATCGCCTCCGCTTCGCAGAATTGAGTTCCCCAAGCGTTCCAAATGGGAGGAGATGATGGGCGAAGAGGTGGTTGACTACTGGTCCTTGCTGTTTGTGTTCGTGCTTTCAGCCTTTATTGGGATGGGCGTGATCGGCCGAGTTTCGCGGCTGCTGCACACGCCCCTCATGTCGCTGACCAATGCGATCTCCGCGATCGCGGTGGTCGGTTCGATCATGGTTACGGGCAGCGATTATCCGAGATCGATCCGCATCATGGGGGCGATTGCCCTGTTCGCCTCAATGACCAACATCGTGAGCGGTTTCTTAATCACGGATCGGATGCTCAGGATGTTCAAGCAGACTCGCCACCCGGAGAAGCCATGACTCGCGCCGTCGAGCATCTCGCCTATCTTGTGGCGGCGGTCCTCTTCATTTTCTCGCTTCACTGGATGAATACGCCGAAGACGGCGCGGCGAGGCGTGCTCGCCGGGGTGGCGGGAATGTCGCTCGCGATCCTGGCAACGTGGGCGCAGCCGCAAATCGTCCACCACGGCTGGATCGTCATCGCCATGCTCGCCGGAGGCATAGCCGGCGTTCCCCTGGCAATGGTCTCGCTGACCGCCGTGCCGCAGCGGACCGCGCTCTCGCATGCCTTTGGCGGCTTGGCCGCGGGCCTCGTCGGAACGGCAAAGTTCTATTTGTGGACAAGCGAGGGCTCCGATCAGCTCACTCAATTCCGCATGTGCGCGATCGTCGCCGAGGTCATTCTGGGCTTTCTGACTCTCACGGGCAGCTTGATGGCGGCCGGCAAATTGCAGGAAGTTTCCTGGATCCCGCAGCGTCCGGTGACTTATCCGTATCAAAACGTCACGAATCTTGGCGTGCTGTGCGTGGCAGCCCTTTTGGGTTTGCTGTTGATTGCCTATCCGACCGCGGTCTGGGCGGGATTTGCCTTTCCGCTCATGATCCTGCTCGCTCTGGCGTTCGGCGTGCTGCTGATCATTCCGATCGGCGGTGCCGACATGCCGACCGTGATTTCGATCCTCAACGCGTATGCCGGGCTTTCCGCCGTCGCAATGGGTTTCGTACTCGACAGCAAACTCTTGATCACGGCGGGTGCTTTGGACGGCGCGAGCGGCTTCATCCTTTCGATCATCATGTGCCGGGCGATGAACCGCTCGTTCACCAACGTTCTTTTCGGCGGGTTCGGGCAGGTGCAGGCATCCGCGGCCGGTGGTGAACAGCGGTCCTACAAAGCGGAGACAATCGAAGATGCCGCCGTCGTTTTGGAACAATCGTCGCTGGTTGTCGTCATCCCGGGTTACGGCATGGCCGTCGCCCAAGCTCAGCACCGTGTCCGCGAGTTGTACGACCAGCTCACCAAGCGGGGCATCAAGGTAAAGTTCGCCATTCATCCCGTCGCGGGCCGAATGCCGGGGCATATGAATGTCCTTTTGGCGGAGGCCGACATTCCGTACAGCGATCTGGTCGAAATGGACGAAATTAACGCCGACATGCCACAGTGCGACGTCGCGCTCGTGATCGGCGCGAACGACGTCGTCAATCCGGCCGCCCGCAAAGACCCCACGTGCCCGATTTACGGAATGCCCATCATCAATGCGGATCGGGCGCGAACGGTCTTCGCGATCAAGCGCAGCAAGAATCCGGGTTTTGCCGGAATCGATAATGACCTGTATTTTCAGGATCAGACATACATGCTTTTCGGCGACGCCAAAACGGTCGTTGGCGATCTCGTGAAGCAACTTTCCGGCGACGACCTACCATGAGGGCGATTGAGCGCCTCAATTGGTTCCAGCAACCATCCGTTTGAAAGCGCTGTTGTAGTCGACGTACGGCGTCCGGCAAGGCGGGCCCGCCGCATAGTGATATTGAGATTGGCGCGGGTCGCGGGCAATCGCGGCGACGGTCGAACCGACGGTGCCCCAGTTTTCGCCATGGAGACACATGCCGGGGGCGCCTTCCGCCGCATGGATCGCGCAGATCTGCTGGGCGCGCGGGAAAAATGCCGTCCAGTCGTGCTCCTCGTGCACCATGCGGGTGACAAGCGACTCGGCGAGATTGACCCGGGCGTCGTCGTTGGCGCGGAACGGGCCGTTTGAGACGGTGTGAATGCCGGTGCCAAGCGGGATGGCTGAAGTGGAATCCGCGGCTTCGACGATCCAGGCGGTACTAGGCGTCACAATCACCAGGTTGAAACCGGCATACGCACGCTCGGCTAGCTCGCGGAGCACCCAATCGACGGCGGCCTTGGCGGTCGAGTGGCCAAGCACGTCGCGGCACAACAGCCCGCGCGAACGTGGGTTTGGCGGTGTCGACTTTTTCTTGCGGTTCGTGACGGCTGCCAGGAGGCCGTGTTCGTTGATTCCGAACCACGTCCCGCCGGCCTTCGCATCGGATCCGCCGAACCAGCGCGTGCCATTCGCGCCCGCGGTCAACAGCCCCGGCGGCACCGACGGCCGCTCGGTTGACTCGTCACGATTTGTCAAAACGAAGACCGGGCACTCGGGAACGACGCCGTAAATCACGGAAAAAACGCACATCGGCAGACAGTTGTCGCACACGGACGGATGCCGGACAAGGCGACCCGACGCCACTGCGCTCCGACGCTCCCGATGGATGATCGTCCATGGCACAGTGGCTCAACGACCGTTCAATCGGTTCCGCCGAGACAAAGCGAGGGCCACTCGATATCAATGCGAGTGTGAAGTCGATCGGCAAGTTCGGG
>CAYWOV010000306.1:0-5095 GCA_964459965.1 uncultured Planctomycetaceae bacterium
GAAATGTGCCGATTGCGGCGGTTCGGGCACGCAGATGCAGAGTTCGAAACTCTAGGTCAAGGTTCCACCCGGCGTCGATAACGGCATGCAGCTCTGTTTGCGTGGCGAAGGGGAAGCCGGACCGATGGGCGGGCCGGGCGGTGATCTGTACGTCGATTTACAAGTGAAGCCGCATCCCTTCTTTGAGCGGCACGAAAAGAATTTGTCCTGCCGCGTTCCGGTGGCGTTTTCGCAAGCCGCCTTGGGGACCGAGATCGAAATCCCGCTGCTCGACGGGCGGCGGCGGCTTACAATTCCGCCGGGAACACAGCCCGGCGAAATGCTGCGGCTCGGCGGGCTGGGAATGCCCGATCCACATGGCGGGCGTCGCGGAGATTTGTTTGTCGAAGTCCAAGTCGAAGTACCCAAGCATCCCAGCACCCAGCAAAAGCGGCTACTACGCGACCTGGCCGAGCTCGAGAACGTTGAAGTGACCCCGCACCGCAAGTCGTTCTTCGACAAGCTCAAGGACTACTTTGCCCCGGTCGAAGAGGCTGACGCGAGCAATTCCAGTAAATGAGGGGTGATCGCATGGCTGAAAAAAATTGGACCGATGAGGATCGCGCCGACTCGGGGGCTTCGCCGTCCGACCCGTCCGGCTCCGATGTAGAGAACGACGCGACTGCCAACCTCTCGCTCCGCGAACAGCTCGAAGCGGCCCGGGCCGAGCGGGACGCCAACTATAACCTCTATCTGCGTTCACAGGCCGAATTGCAGAACTATCGGAAGCGCTGGCAGAAAGAGGCGGACGAAATGCGCCTCTATCAGGCCTTGCCGCTGGCTCGCGACCTTCTGCCTGCCTTGGACAACCTGCACCGTGCCCTGGCCGCGGCCGAGACATCCAAAAACGTCGATAAGCTGCTAGAAGGCGTTCGTCTCGTGGCGAAGCAAATCGAGGCCGCTTTGAGCCGCCATCAGATTGTTAAGATTGAAGCGGCCGGAAAGCCGTTTGACCCGAATTTCCACCAGGCCGTTCAGCAGATGCCGACCGCCGATCATCCGCCGATGACGGTTGTGCATGAGGTCGAGCGCGGTTTCACGCTGCAGGACCGGGTCGTCCGGCCGGCGTTGGTCATTGTCGCCCAGCCGCCGGCGGAGACGGAACCGGCCGATTCGCCCGGGAAATCGAACAGCGAAACCTCGACGGAAGGAAACTGACCGCATGCCGACGTATGACTACGAGTGCAAAGCCTGCCATCATCGCTGGGAACTGTTCCAGTCGATCAAGGCGGAGCCGGAGAAGAAGTGTCCCAAGTGCGGCAAGCGGCAAGCCCAGCGCGTGATCGGTGCCGGGGCGGGAATCATTTTTAAAGGGTCCGGATTCTATCAAACGGACTATCGCAGCTCGGCCTACAAGAAGGCGGCCGAAGCGGATAAGAAATCATCGGATGCCGGCAACGGTAAATCCGAGTCTTCGTCCAAGTCCGAATCGAAATCCGAGTCCAAGAAGTCGGAAACCAAAACGCCGGCAAAAGACTAATCGTCCAAAAGTTCGCCCAGCGCGAACCACGATTTGTCATTTTGTGTCTGGTCGCCGAAGGATCGCCATGATCGGTCAACCCACCTGTCCGATTTGTTCGAAGGTGATCGCGACGGAGAACATCAGGAACTCCGCGACCTTTCCCTTCTGCAGCGAACGATGCCGGCAGGTGGACCTCTTGCGGTGGTCGCAAGGGAAATACGCAATTGTGGAGCCGCTCGACCCAAGTCAGCTCGAAGCAGAACTCCCGGATATTCCCGAGTAGACCTCCCGACCAGGAGTCATCGCGACGAACAATTCGCACTTTCGTTCGTCCGGTTTTGGAATCCCGCAATTCTCCGTTGCGGCTGCCGTCGGGATTCTTTTGTTTGCCCCCGGTCTCTTTGCCTCCGGCGCGGGCACCGAGGTCGCCAAGCCGCTGCGATGGGGAGCCGACCGTGAAGGTGGCGGACCTTACGTTTATCCTGATCCGACAAAGCCGGACCGCTACGTCGGCTTCGAAGTCGATCTGGCCGACGAATTAGGACGAGTCTTGTCTCGGCGGGCGCAACTTGTCCTGTGCGGCTGGGACCAGATCCTTTCGGACCTCGATCGCGGAACGATCGACATCGGCTTGAACGGATACGAATATACGACCCAACGCGCCCGGCATTATCGTGCCAGCATCCCCTATTACATTTACGAGCTGGCGCTCTGCATTCGTGGCGACGCCAAGTCGATCGCGTCGTGGTCGTCGCTTCGCGAACCGCCCGCCGGCGGCCGTCGAAAGCGGATTGGCGTTCTTGGCGGGTCGGCGGCCGATCGTTATGTGACGGCCGAGTTCGGAGCGACGTGCGAGATTGCCCGTTTCGAAGGAGTCGTCGAGACCTTTCTCCTGGTCGATTCGGGCCAGCTTGATGCGACGGTGCAGGATCTGCCGGCGCTAGAGTTCTATCTCCGGCAACTCAAACGCTATCCCAAGCTGAAGATCGTCGACCAACCCATTCAGCCCGGATACTACGTCGCCTATTCGCGTTGGTCTGACGATTCGCTGATTCAAGAAATCAACGCGGCGATCCGCACGCTCTATGAGAACGGCACGCTACGCCGGATTTATGAGAAATACGGCTTGTGGAATGCCGCGCAGGAGCAGCTTCCGAAAGTCTGGAGAACCTGGCCGCCGCGTGACAATTCCGTGGAAACGAGCGTTCTGGATCAGGTTTGGATCGAAGTACCGCTCTTCCTTCGTGCAGCCTGCGTAACGGTCCTATTGGCCCTCCTCTCAATGCCGGCGGCAGTTGCGATTGGTCTGGCGGCTGCACTGATCCGAGCGTGGCCGTCACGTGTGCTCGGCGGAGATGGATCCACTACGACTGCGGTCGGAAAGCTTACGCGCGGCGTGACGACGACTTATATCGAAATCATCCGCGGGACGCCTTTGGCGTTCCAATTGTTCGTGGTCTACTTCGTGCTGCCGGATCTCGGCGTTACGATCAGCGCGTTCTGGTCCGGCGTTCTCGCCCTCGCGGTAAACTATTCCGCCTACGAAGCCGAAATCATGCGGCTCGGAATTCAATCGGTGCCTGTGGGACAGATGGAGGCGGCGCTGTCTCTGGGCATGTCGCGCGCCCTCGCCGTACGCCGCATCATTCTCCCGCAAGCTATCCGCACCGTTATTCCGGCGACCGCCAACGATTTCATCGCGCTCTTTAAGGATACGGCAGTTTGCTCCGTGATCGCCGTCGAGGAGCTTTCGAAACAATATGCCGTGGCGGCCAAGAGCACCGGGCTCTACCTGCAAATGGCTGTCCTCGCCAGCCTGCTGTATCTGGCGATGAGCTACCCATTGTCGCTGTTGGCCGCGTGGCTCGAGCGACGTCTCAATCGTGAGCAATCGCAGTAATTGAAAGGGTCCGCACGACTTGCTGACGATCACCAACCTTTTTAAGCGATGGGGACGCGTCGAGGTGCTCAAAGGCGTGGGCTTGCGCGTCGAGCGCGGCACTGTCGGCGTGTTGATCGGTCCTTCGGGATCCGGCAAGAGCACCGTTCTACGGTGCGTCAATGGTCTGGAGCCGTTTCAGGAGGGAGAGGTTACCGTCGGCACGGCCCGTCTGACTCCCGGCCTTTCCAATGCCCGATCGCGCCAATTGACGCAGCTCCGGGGTTGTGTCGGGACGGTCTTTCAACAATTCAACCTGTTTCCGCATCTCTCGGCTTTGGAAAACGTGATTGAGGCGCCGATCCACGTCTTGGATAAGCCTCGTGAAGTCGCGATTGGCGAAGCCCGCTTGCTTTTGGATCGCGTCGGATTAGCCGATCGATTGTCCGCCATGCCGCATCAACTCTCGGGAGGCCAGCAGCAACGAGTGGCTGTTGCCAGGGCGCTGGCGATGAAGCCCGATGTCTTGTTGTTCGATGAACCGACGAGCGCGCTCGATCCCAAAATGACGGGTGAAGTTCTTTCCGTCATATCGGACCTCGCCAAATCAGGCCAGACCATGCTGGTCGTCACGCACGCGATGGGCTTCGCGCGGAAGGTGGCGACTGAAGTCCATGTCATGTCCGACGGAGTGATTGTCGAATCAGGGAAACCGGCGCAGGTCTTTGACTCACCCCGCCACCCGGCTACGCGCGAGCTCTTGGCGAGCGTTGATCCCGTCTGACCGCGGTCTCACGTGGCGCCCAGCAGGTGCCGCAGGGCCGGCTCCAATTCGGGGTAGCGAAAGACGTAACCGGTCTCTTCCAGCCTTCGCGGAACGACTCGGGAACTGGACAAAAGCAAGTCGTTAGCCATCTCGCCCAATGCCAGACGGGCGGCAAAGGCCGGCATGGGAAACACCGTCGGCCGCTTCAGCACATGGCCGAGCGTCTTGGTGAAATCTCGGTTGGTCGACGGATTCGGTGAAACGGCGTTGACCGGGCCGTTGAGATGCTCGGAGATCAGCGCGTGATGGATCGAGCCGACGACGTCGTCAATTCCGATCCAGCTCCAATATTGCCGACCGCTGCCGATCACTCCGCCGAGGCCCAGCTTGAAGGGAAGCAACATCTTGGCCAAGGCTCCGCCGGCGGGCGAGAGGACGATTCCGAAGCGTAAGTTGACGACGCGGATACCGCGGACCCGGACCGACTCAGTCGTCGCTTCCCAATCGCGGCAGACCTCCGCGAGAAACCCGTTACCGGCCGGGCTTTTTTCGTCGAGAACTTCGTCTCCCCGGTTGCCATAGATTCCGATCGCCGAAGCGCAAACAAGCGTCTTGGGCGGGTGTCGGAGCCTGAGGAGCGCATCACACACCATTCGCGTGCCGTGGAGCCGGCTGTCGCGGATCGCCTTTTTCTGGCGTGCGTTCCATCGCCCCGCTGAGATGTTCGCACCCGCCAGGTGAACAACCGTGTCGTGACCTTCAAGTCCCTCATGGTCGATCGTTCCCAAGATGGGATCCCAGTGGACCGTTGGTTCGAGACTGGGACGCGAAGTTGTCCGCCGCACCAGTCGTGTCACCGAGTGACCGCCCGTGGTCAAAGAGGCGACAAGCGCACTACCGACGAGCCCGGTCGAGCCGGTCACGAGAATCTTCATAGGGCACGTTCTTT
>CAYWOV010000307.1:0-5092 GCA_964459965.1 uncultured Planctomycetaceae bacterium
GACCCAGTCTGCTGTGCCACCACATACCGCACGGCTTTGCGAACCGACTCAGAATAAGGACCGCGACTGGTCGTATTTCCGTTTGCCAAAAAGGCCATGCCGGCCAAAGAGGTCATCGCCGTCGGATAGGAACTGCCGTCCTGCGTCGATTGCCAGCTCCCGTTGGGGGCCTGCATTCGGGCAAGATAGTCGAGCCCCTTGATCACGGCCCGCAACGAACCGTCCGTGACGTGCTTTGGTCGAATGTCCTTAGGCGGACCGGCAACTGCACGCTGTTCGCCGAGACAAATAAGCGAAAGCACGAGTCCGGTCAGGATCGCGAAATGCTTGCGTTCAACCGTGCTCCAGCCCACTTACTTGCCCCTTTCCAATGCGAACTCGACGTTGACGGTGGCCCGCACGACAATCGCCGAGAGCCGGCTCATTCCCGCCGCTTGAATGTTCAGGTTGGCAAGCGCGATAGCCTCGTCCGCGTCCGCAACCTGCGGCTGCGCATTGTCGTTCCCCCCTGCTGCCGGCGTGGTTTCTTGAATCGAAAGAACCGGACCAACACGGGCATGCGAGAGACTCGCCAGCAGTTCGGCCTTCTGATGTGCCGCTTCGACGGCGGCTCGGATCGCGGCGATGCGGCTGGCCTCCATCCGCGTCGATTTGAATTGCACGCCGGCCACCGGCATCCCGGCATCCTTTGCCGCGTCGAGGATTTTGACGACGTCGCCAATCACCTCGCCGTCCTTCATCCGATCGATCGAGGGCAAGCGAATCACCAGAGGCTCGACGAAGTTGAACCCCGTTGATTGCTGGTTGCCTCCTTGGACAACCACGTTGTTCCACATGACAAAGCCCTGCTGCCCATTGACCGCAACGCTCGGAGCGATCGCCGGACCGCGCTCCTCGATCGCCATTTCTCTGAATTTGAGCTGATGTAGCAATTCCAGCGCGCGGCGACGGTGGTCGCGATATTTCTTTTCCGCTTCTGAGGCAAGATTTGCCGACCCGCTCAACGTCGTGCGGACTTCGGCAACGTCCGGCTTGACGAGCGCCGTTCCCGCGCCCTCGACGGTGATTTTTCCGGGCGTCTCGCTGGAGCGGAGGGAACCGCTAGAACCCGCGCCGCAAACGAGCAGGCAGCCGAGCGCAGCCTGAACCAAACGCAAAATCGCGCGCCCCATGCCTATTGGCCTCCTGCGGCGGCAAATTGCACTTCGATGGTGACGTTGACGGGAATCGGCTTGAGTTCGGTGGACGCGGCCTCGTCGGGATCGCCACCGCCGGAAATACCCGCTTCCGCCATGGCGATCATCATGAACCAGTTCGAATTGGGGTTGCTGTTGTTGGCTGCCGGGGTTGGCGACACTTCCCTCGAGGAAATGATGCGGACGATCTTCGCCTTCGACAGGGCGGCCAGGGCCTCCGCCTTGCGACGGGCCGACTGCATGGCGCTCTGCACGGCCGCCGCGCGTGCGTCATCGAGTTTCGTCGAGCGAAAACGGACGAGTTCGGATTGCAAGCCGTTCCCGCCGGCGCCGCCGAGCGTCAAGCCGGCGTCTTTGGCCGCGTCGATCATCGTGGAGACGGCCTTGGCCGGCTCGCCTTCCTTCATGCGGTCGATCGAGGCCAGCCGGATCACCAGGTTTTCCGTCACGGTGACATGTCCCGGCGTGCCCGCGTTCTGATTGCCGCCGAGCATCTGCACCATGCGGTTTGCATTCGCATTGGCCGAACTCATGGACAGCCCGTTTCCCTCAACCGTGAGGTTGTCGAGCTTGAGTTTTTTGATCGCCTCGACGGCCCGCCGCCGGTTGTCGCGGAATTTTTTCAAAGCATCGGCGGCCATCGCCGCGCTGCCTGAGACGGACGCCCGCACTTCGGCAACGTCCGGCTTAACGGAGGCCGTTCCCGCCGCCGTTACGGTGATGCGGTCGGTCTCATCAGCGGCACCGGCAAGTCCGCCGCCGCAGGCGATCAGAGCCATTACCATCATGACGGCACGCATGCTTTGTCCTCTGGATGTCGATCAACTGCGGGTCAATTGGTTGAGGGATCGGGATAAGCGGTCACCGCCAGGTTGGAGACACAAACCAGGCGCTTCCCCGCCGGCAGCACAAATCCCCCCGCCGCCCCCAAGTCGGCGCCGCGGAAAATGCGCCGCACGTCACCCGTCTCTTTGGACAATTCGAACAGACCGCGGGGAGTAAACACGAGAATTGCCTGGCTGCCGATTTGTGCGCCGACGCCCGGCAATTCGACGGTCAAGCGGTTCGACCACCGCGTCTCCGGCTTGGTCCGAGAAATGGCAGAAAGCTCGCCGTAGAACAAATAGAGATCGCCTTCGTCGAGGCCGACAAGATTCGTCAGCTCGGAGTCTTCCCACTTCCAACGCAATCGCGGGCCGTTCTCTTCCAGCGCGTAGAGCGTCGCGCCCATCGATTCCTTGAAGTAGATCACGCCGTCCCGCACGACGATGGGCCCGGTCGTTCGCATCGGCCGCCCCGGCATGCCGGCCGGGCTGAAAAACTGCTGCCGGTTTTGGCCGTAGTTCGGCGGAGGATATTTGAAGGCCCAGTCGATCTTGCGATGGTCGACGCTGACGCACAAAAGCGCGCCGTCATTCGTCAGGACATACAGGTGATCCCCGGAACGAACGAGCGCCGGAATCGGCATGAACTGCTGTCCCCACCCGTTGCCGACCAATTGCGGCGTTCCGAGCGGGATCGACCAGATCTCCGCTCCAGACCGCAGATCGAGACGTCGCAAAGTGAGCGCGCTGGCCGTGGCCCCGTTGCGGTTCGCCCGCACCATGGCATTCGCGGCCTGCTCGTTTTCCGGGGAAACCTCGTGGCTGAGCGCGAAGATGGAATTGCCGTCGACGAGCGGCGTGCCCACAAACGATGCTTTTGCCAGATCGGACGCCGATCGATCCGAGTTCCACAGCGGGTGCCCGGTGAGCGCGTCGAAGGCGACGAGATGAAAGCGGTTCGATTCGTTGGTGACGGCCGAGACCGTGACGACGATTCTTGTCCCCTCTCCAATCTTTCCCAAACTCAATGAGAACTGGCCGACGTTCGACGAGAATTGCATCGCGCGGCCCCGCAAGCGGGAGACGATGGTCTTCACATTCGGCTCGGTCGACCACAGCGTCTTTCCGCTCGCCAGGTCGATCGCAAAACAGGAGCCCAGCCAATTTCCATAAAGTCGCTCTCCGTCCGTGGCAGCGGCCGGAAGGATCGCCGTCATCGACGCGGCTCCGTACCAATTCCGCACCGAGTCTTCGATGGCGGCCACGTCCTTTTCATCCAAAAACCGGAACTGCCACGCCGGCTGCGCCCCGTCGGCCGGCGCGAGCCCCCGAAACGCGATTTCAGGTGCAACCTTTATCGGCGCGGCGGATTTCGCAGGTTGTTCCGTCTCCAATCGCTTGAGGTATTCGTCCGCAACGACCTCTTGACCGCCAAGTACGACGCGCGTGCCGGGAAACTCCTGAGTGAGTTGTTCGCGTGCGCTGCGGAATTCACCCAGCGCACCACTGCGAAACAGCGCGATCGCCCGTTTGACGAGAATCTTCGGCTCGGCAAGATTCGAGTCGGGATGAAACTCGAAAATCGATTTCCACAACCGTGCCGCGTCGGCGAACTGGCCCCGCTCGAAGTGATCCTCGGCCAGCCGATCAGCCGCGTCGTCCCCGACCGACGTAATGAAGTAACGATCATAGATCGTGCGAGCGATCGTGATGTCGTCTTCCTTCCGTGCCGTGGCGATCGATTCAAACAGCCGCCGCGCCTTGGCGTCGAAATAAATGCGGTAGGCTTCCCGCCCGTCGGCCGGCAACTGCAATAGCGTCTCGCGGACTCGGTTGGAGGCCGAGCGGATGAATCCCTCCTTGTCCGGCAACATCGACGACCACTTTTCCTCGGGCACGTCCGACAAGATACGGAAGGCCTTCTCCCATGCTTTCGCCTTCACGAATTCGTCGAATTTCGCCAGCGAATCGCTGAGACGATCGTCAAACGTGATGCTGAATCCTTGTTGTGCCGCCGCATTGGCCGCATCACCCGAGACCGCAATCGCAACTTGCGCGGTGGACTGCGCCGGGTTCAGAAAGAAAACAGCGAAGGCGAGAAAAAAGAGCGCGGCCGCCGCCACGAAGCCCCGCGAATTGAGAAAGCGGAAGCAGGATTTCGTGCCGACACCGCGCGCGCCAACGGAACTGGATCGTCCGGACATTCCGTTCCTTTTCTCAATCGACCGGTGGCTGCCGCCGTCCGTTTCGATCGTTCCCCCGTCGATCCAGCCCAGGTCACTCTGCCCGATTTCGGGCCGTTATTTTCCGTCCTTGCGCGCCTCCTCGACGAGGTGCGCGAGCTTGTCGAGACCGCCGGTCGACACGTCGACCCCCGAAATGTCGATCAAGGCCGCGACGGCGTGCTCCATGGAACCGTCAAAATAGGTCTTCACCACGTGTTCCAGGGCCGTTCGCCGCGCTTTTTCGCGGGCTTGGGCCGGCACGTAGACGTATTGGGCTCCCTGCCTCTTGTGCTTGACGTGTCCCTTCCGTTCCAGAATCCGCAGCAGGCTCCGCACGCAGGAATAGCTTGGCGGATCGGGCATGTTGGCCAAGACCCCGGTCACCGTCGCTTCACCCATGCGGTACAGCGTGTCCAATATCTGGCGTTCGCGGCGGGCCAGGTATAACTGCGATTTTCTTGTGGACATCAATTTTTGGCCCCTTCAGCTTGCGACATCATGCAGCAAACTCCCCTTGCCTGCCCCGACAATGAAGTGTAACGAAATTAGCACGTGCCCCAAAGTACCAAGGCTCTCGGAGCCAGTCAAACCTCCTCTTTTTGTGTGCGGCACTCGGTGCCCGAAGTTCGGAGGTGAACAATTTGCGTCTCAAATTGACGAAGTTTTTCGTGGACAGCGGACCCCCACACCAGCGTCGTTAAAGCCAGTCGAGGTCGGACCTGTACGCCGGAGCACGCTTCGCGATCCGCTCGATCTTGTGCGCGCGAGCCGAGGTTTTAATAATGCAGACATGCACAAACTTGGATGCGTTTTCGTTGGGCTCCTGACCTGCGTGATTTGCGGATCT
>CAYWOV010000308.1:0-5075 GCA_964459965.1 uncultured Planctomycetaceae bacterium
GACCAGCTTGCCCCTCATGGGCCGAATCGTTCCCGCGGCTTCCCAGCCGGACCACTGGTTGCGTCAATCGTTCCGCAGCTTCAGGCTCATCTCGCCGAGCTTGGCCCGAATCTCGTTCAGCGAGGTCACACCGAAATTCCGGCTGCTGAGCAGCTCATCTGGAGTTTTCTGAACGAGCTCGCCGACCGTGTTCAAGCCCAACCGTGCCACGCATTTGCGGGCCCGGACGGAGAGATTGAGAGCCGAAAGGGGCATCGAGACGATGGCCTGTTCCTGGGGTGACAGGCTGGCGGCGACAAACACCGGTTCGTGGAACCGTCCCGTGCCGATGTTCTGGCCGACCCGCAATCCATGTGCGGTCAACAGCTCGCGCACCTCCTGCAGCGACGTTTCACCAAAGTTGCGCCCGTTCAGGAGATCCTGTTCGGTCACGTGCGTCAGGTCGCCCAGACTTTGAATATTGAGCGCCTCCAAGCAATTACGGCTGCGGACGGAGAGCTCGAAATCGCTGATCGGACGCGCGAGCAGCGCCTCCAACCGGGCCGCGTCCCGTGCCGAGTCTTCGTCGTAGTACATCTCGCCGACGGCGGTAATGTCCTTCAGATACAATTCGGCCCGCTTGTTGGTCGGGTCGACTTCGAGGACTCGCCGAAAGCAAAAGGCGGCCGCCTGATAGTTTTGATCGTCCTCATACATCAGGCCAAGATTGATCAGCGCGCCGAGATGGATCGGCGGATGCGAGAGGGCTCGCTCATAGAGGCGAATTGCTTCAGCGTCATTGCCGCGGCTCGCGTTTTCGACCGCCAGGCGGAACAGGGAACGCGAGTGCCTCGGTTCGATATCCACCGCCCGTTCGAAGTATTCGATTGCGCCGTAAGTGTCGCCGCGGTCGGACAGGATGCATCCCATCTGATAGGAGTATTCCGCGCGGCGTGCGCCTTCGCCGACGACGCTGCGCAGCAGCGTTTCCGCCTCGGCAACTTGACCCATCGCGCGAAGTTCGCCGGCCCGCCGCATCGCGCAATCGACCTTGTCATAACCGAGCTTAGCGGCCTCGGCGAAGCGTTCCGCCGCCTCTTTATGCTGCTCCAGCGAGCTCAGGGCCAACGCTCGATAAAACGTGGCGACCGCATTACCGGTGACGTGCGCAAGATAACGTTCGGCCTCGCGCGGGTGGCCGAGCAAATACAGGCCGACACCCAAACGCGCCAAATGCGACGGAGACGGCTTTGCCGTGCTCGCCTCTCGCTGCAGTGCCAGAAATTCCTGGCGCACCTCGCCGACCTGCGGCGTGGCTAAAATCCGCTCGAAAAGCCGCACGTCGTCTAGGTTGAACTCACCGTCCTTGTGGACGAGGGCTTTGACGTCGACACGATCGGGCGGCTTATCCTGCGACCCATTTGTCTGCACGGCGACTTCCCGCGAGAATCCGAAGGATCCGCGTCCTGCCGTTCATCAAAACGACCGGCCATTTCCGGCGCAGAGGCTAGGCAGCCCGCGACCGAAAAACGGCGCCACAAAGGAATCGACGCGGCGCGCGAAGACTCCCCAGGACGACCAAAAAGAGTATAACGGCCTGCCACAGAGATGCAAACCGTGAAATATCCAGCGGTTCCGGTTATATTCGATCATCCTTCCGGCGCTGCCATGTATAAGTCCCGCCTCCGCCTTTCAATAGTGTTTGCGATCCTGGCCAACCCAGGTGTGATTGGTCCGGCGCTCGCCGCTGGCGCGCATAATAAACAGTCCCCACGGCACGTCGACGAACAGCGGAATTGGTCCTTTCGACCAATCCAGCGGCCCAACGTTCCCAGCGTCGTCGCGCGGGAACGTGTCCGCACGCCGATCGACGCGTTCATCCTGCGTCGGCTGGAATCCCAAGCTTTGACGTTGTCGCCGAAGGCCCACCGTGGTGAATTGATTCGCCGCGCCAAGTTCGATTTGCTCGGCCTCCCGCCGACACCGCATGAAATCGACGAATTCGCACGCGATTCGTCCGTCGATGCGTTCGAGCGGCTGGTCGATCGCCTGTTGGCGGATCCGCACTATGGGGAGTCATGGGGAAGGATGTGGCTCGACCTGGTCCGCTTTGCGGAGACGGCCGGCTACAACCACGATCCGGTGCGACCCCTGGCGTGGAAGTACCGCGATTATGTGATCCGGGCGTTCAATACGGACACTCCGTACAACCGGTTCGTGTGCCAACAGTTGGCTGGCGACGAACTTTTCCCGGAGGACGTCGAAGCCCAAATCGCCACCGGCTATCTGCGGATGTGGCCCGATGAAAGCAATGCTTCGGTCGTGGCGCTGGCCCGCCAGGACGCACTCAACGACCTGACGGCGAATGTCGGCTCGGTCTTTCTCGGCGTCTCGATCGGCTGCGCCCAATGCCATGACCACAAGTTCGACCCGATCAAACAACATGACTTCTACCGGCTGCAGGCATTCTTTGCGGGAATTGTTCCCGTCGAGCAGGCTCCTGTCGGCGTGAGCAATGCGTTGAGCGCTTATCGGCGGCGTCTCGATCAGTGGTTGGCGAAAACCCAGCCCATGCGCGACGACTTGTATCGCGTGACAAGCGCGGCCCGGGCGCGAGCGGCCAGCGACCGGCGCAAACGGTTTCCGGCCGATGTGCTCGTTGCAATCGACACGCCGCCGGACGAGCGAACAGCCCTTGAGCGGCAGCTTTTCTTCTGGTCCGACCGGCAGATCGCCGTCACCGATCGGCAAATTCTCGCTCAAATGAGCCCGCAGGACCGCAAGCGTCTGCCGGAATTACGCCGAAAGGTCGCCGAACTCGAAGCCACTCGCCCACAGCCGCCGATCACGACGGAAGTGATGGCGACGGCCGAAGTCCCCGGCCCGATCCCCGCGACGTTTCTGTTGGCGGGCGGCAGTTACGACAAACCGCTGCGGGAAGTGCAGCCCGGATTTCTTTCGGTCCTTTCTGATGTGCCCGAGTCTGTTGCCAAGATCGTGGCCCCGTTTTCCGGTGTGACCGGACGTCGCACGGCTTTGGCGCGCTGGCTGACCGATTCCGAGAATCCGCTCGTGGCTCGCGTGATCGTCAACCGAGTCTGGCAAGGTCATTTCGGCCGCGGCCTCGTCGACAACGCGAACGACTTCGGCACGCAAACAGCCCCGCCCACACATCCCGAGCTGCTCGACTGGCTCGCCTGTCAATTTGTCGCCAGCGGTTGGGATATCAAGGCCCTGCACAGATTGATCATGACATCCGAGGTTTATCGCCAGTCCTCATATCGCCGTCGGGGAGAGGAGCCGCTTCCCTTGGCCGCCAAGATCGATGGCGAGAACCGCCTCTATTGGCACCATGACCGTCGGCGACTTACTGCGGAACAAATCCGCGACGCGATCCTTTCTGTTTCCGGCCGGCTCAACGAGAAGTTGGAGGGGTCAAGCATTCGCCCGCCGCTTCCCAAGAGCTATCCCAAATCGGACGGCTGGCGAGTGACCCGCTCGCGGTTCGAGCAGGATCGCCGCTCGGTCTATATCTTCGCGAAACGCAACTTGCCGTTTCCCCTGCTCAAGGCGTTCGACCTGCCCGACATGCACGAAAGCTGCGCTCGCCGAACGAGTACGATCATCGCACCACAGGCACTGGCGCTCTTTAACAATGAATTCGTCGTCGAGAGTGCCGACGCTTTGGCCCGGCGGATCATCCGCGACGAATCGTCGCACAACGCACTATCGCGGATTGTCAGCGCTTATGAGACGGTCTTCGGGCGGGCTCCGGCCGACGACGAAATCGCGGACGCCCTCAATTTCTTGCGGTCCCAAGCCTCACGAATCCCGCCGGACCACGAGAGAATCGCCGACGATGGCGACGCCGGGCCCGATGAGACCTCGTTGCGAACGGCGTTTGCCGATTTATGCCATACCTTATTGAACGCCAACGAATTCCTGTTTGTTGAATGACGGTTGGAGTTGCCAAACATGCAACACTTTGAGCGCCCGGCAAGCCGCCGCGATTTCCTTTGTCGTGCCGGGGGCGGCTTCGGAGCCTTGGCGCTCTACGGTCTCATGGTCGAGAGCGGAATTTTGCCGTCGCAGCGCGCAGTCGCCGCGGGTTCGACAGCGCCGAGCAATCCGCTGGCGCCGAAGGCGGGTCAGCAGCTCGGCCGTGCCAGGAGCGTGATCTTTCTGTTCATGGACGGCGGCCCGAGCCATCTCGACACGTTCGATCACAAGCCGATGGTGACCCGCTTCGCCGGCAAGCCGTTGCCGCCGACGGTCAAACGCGTCTTCACGCCCATGTCGGTCACCGAAAACCCGATTCTGGCACCGCGGCGAACCTGGACACGTTACGGAGAGAGCGGCCGAGCCGTCTCGGATTGGTATCGTCACGTCGGCCCGCATGTCGACGATATTTGCATGATTCACTCCTGCGTCAGCGACGGGCTCAACCACGTCGGCAGCGTCTCGATGATGAATACGGGCAGCCTGCTCGGCGGACGCCCGAGCCTGGGAGCCTGGGTGAACTACGGTCTGGGAAGCGAGAATCAAAACCTGCCCGGCTTCGTCGTGCTCTTGGATAACGACAAGGAGCCGCCCGGCGGCAGCCGCGTGTGGGGCACGGGTTTCATGCCGGCCACTTTCCAAGGGACGCGGTTTCGGTCCGGCCGCGAACCGATTCTGGATCTGCATCCGCCCGAGCGAATCACCGACGAACGCCAACGGGGCAAGCTCGAATTTTTGCGGCAGCTCAATCGCCGACACTTGGAAGATCGCGCCGGAGACAGCGAATTGGAAGCACGCATCGCCTCCTACGAACTGGCCTTCCGCATGCAGGCCCACGCGCCGGAAGCGGTTGACCTCTCTCAGGAGACGGCCGCCACGCAGCGGAGCTATGGCCTGGATGACCCCGTCACGTCGACCTTTGGCCGCAATTGCCTGCTGGCCCGCCGGCTCGTCGAGCGCGGTGTACGGGTCGTGCAACTTTATTCGGGCTCGGGAAGCAAGTGGGACGCCCACAATCAAATCGAGGAAAATCACGGCCTGCACTGCCGCGAAACCGACCGCCCAATCGCGGCCCTTTTGACTGACCTCAAGCAGCG
>CAYWOV010000309.1:0-5054 GCA_964459965.1 uncultured Planctomycetaceae bacterium
CGTAGCCTTTCTTGAGCAAAAGTTCCGCCAGGAGGGCGCCGTCCTGGCCCGTGACTCCGGTAATAAGTGCGACCCGCTGCGCCATCTGATGCTTTTCCTTTATTGAACCGGTGCTTTGTTCATCCTGTTATAAGCCGCTGCCGACGGCCAAGTCAAAATGGAGCGGCCGCGCCGGACGCCCGACGGAAACGGCCAGAGTCGCGGCGCACAAGACAGCTTGACCCCTTTTCGCACCTGTCTTATAGTCCCGCCCCCTCGCAATCGTCGGCGGCTTGGAGGCTGCGGACCAACCATCGATTCCGGAGTAAAGGTGCGATGAGCGAATCGACCCCCACGGGCAATGTGGAAACAACCCAAACGACACTCGCCCAAACGACACTGGGCAGTCGAGCCAAGGCGGGCTTTATCGTGGGAGGGACGGTCGCTCTCTTCCTGGTGGGCGCCGTCGCGTTTCAGTTCCTCCGACCCAAAGTCGGGGCCGCCCAAGAAAACGCCGCACCCGGGGAATCCGGTCGCACCGACACGCGGAGCGGTGCAAGTCGCCCGGCCTTGGCGCGTGTGAATGGCGAGTTGATCGGCTACGACAGCGTCGCCGACGAATGCATGCAGCGTTATGGCCAGGAAGTGCTCGAAAGCTTCATCAACCGCACGATCATCGATCAGGCCTGCCGCAAGCGGGGCATCTCCATCACGCAGGCGGAGGTGAGCGAGGAAATCGTCAAGATCGCCAAAAAGTTCGACATCGACCCGAAAAACTGGCTCCAAATCATTCAAAACGAGCGCCACTTGAGCCCTCTGCAATACAAAGAGGACATCATCTGGCCCATGCTGGCACTCAAGAGACTGGCCGGCAGCGAAGTCCAAATCACCGAAGAGGAAATGCAGCGGGTCTTCACCCGCGAGTACGGCGAGCGCGTCAAAGCACGCATGATCATGTGCGACAAGCTGCAGCGTGCCCAAGACGCCTGGGCCCTGGTCACAAAGGATCCGGCCAGCTTCGGCAAAGTCGCCCGCGAGCGGTCGATCGAGCCGACCAGCAAGGCGCTCGACGGACAGATTCAACCCATCCGTCGCTTTGCCGGAAATGACAACCTCGAGAAGGAAGCGTTCAAGCTCGAGGAAGGACAGATTTCCGGCATCATCGACGCCAGCACGCCCGACGCCCGTCGCTATGTGATCCTTTTGTGCGAGGGCCACACGACGCCGATCGTCAAGAGCATGAACGAACCCATGATCCAGGAACAGTGCCGCAAGATCCTGGAAGACGAAAAGACGCAGGTCGCGGTCGCCAAGGTCTTCGAGCGGTTGAAGAAAGAGGCCCAGGTCGACAACTTCTGGACCAACACGTCGACTCGGGGCATCCAGCCGACCTCCGCCGGTTCCAACGGACGCGAACGCGTCTCGAACGCCGGCTACCGTACGCGTGGCAACCCGCCAGTCACTCGCAGTGCGGCCAACACCGAAGGCGAATGATCGCGGTTTCGCTCTAAGCCAAGCTAATCCACAGATTCTGTCCCTGGCGGAATCTGTGGATTGTTTTTTGTACCTGCCTAGGCCGAATGCGATCCCATCTTGGCCGAGTGCCGCCAACTGCTAGAATCGAACCGGCTGGAGGCGAGCCGCGCTGGCTTGCTCGCGCCACAGTTCTTAATCGGATTTCGCCATGCGCAGTGAGAATGAAGTCCCGTTCGAGGACAATCCGTTCAAAATTAAGGTGGCCGATCGGGTGAACCGGCTGCCGCCTTACATGTTCGGCAAGATCAACAAGCTCAAGTATCAAAAGCGGGTTGCGGGAATCGACGTCATCGATTTGGGGATGGGCAATCCGACCGACGCGCCCGATCCGCTGATCGTCGATAAGCTCTCCGAAGCGTTGGCCGACTCGCGGAACCATCGCTATTCCGTCTCCAATGGCATCGAAAACCTGCGCAAAGAGGTGTCGGCCCGCTACTGGAAAAAATACGGCGTCCGTCTTGCCCCCGATACCGAAGTGATCGCCTGCCTCGGCTCGAAAGAGGGCTTTAGCCACATGTGCCTGGCCCTGATGGGACCGGGCGACACGGCGATCGTGCCGGCCCCCTCGTTTCCCATCCACGTGTATGCTGTGATGCTCGCCTCGGGAAACGTGATCGCCCTCGACGTCCGCGAGCCCGAGACGTTCTTGCGCAACGTGGCCTACACCTGCGAGCACCTTTATCCCAAGCCGAAAGTGGTCGTCGTCAACTTTCCGCACAATCCGAGCACGACGGTCGTCGAACTCGACTTTTATGTCGAACTGGTAGCCCTGGCCAAGAAATACGGCTTCCTCGTCATCAGCGATTTCGCTTATGCAGATATCAACTTCGACGGCTACCAGGCCCCCAGCTTTCTCGCGGCCCCCGGCGCAATCGACGTCGGCGTGGAATTCACCACGATGAGCAAGGGCTACAGCATGGCTGGCTGGCGGATTGGCTTTTGCAGCGGCAATGCTGAGATGGTCCGCGCCTTGGCCACGATCAAGGGCTATTACGACTACGGCATTTTCCAGCCCATCCAGATCGCGGCCATCGTCGCCATGCGACATTGCGACGCGGCCGTCGAAAGCATCTCGGCTGAATATCAACAGCGACGCGACGTATTGTGCGACGGTCTCCAGCGCGCCGGCTGGGAGATCGATACTCCCAAAGCGGGCATGTTCATCTGGGCCAAGATCCCTGAGCCTTGGGCCCAAATGGGCTCGATCGACTTTTCGATGATGCTCCTCGACAAGGGAGGCGTCGCCGTCAGCCCAGGCCGCGGCTTCGGCGAAGAAGGCGAAGGCTTCCTGCGACTCGCAATCGTCGAAAATAGCCAGCGATTGCGGCAAGCGGCCAAGCAAATCCAGCGCTGCCTCAAAGCCGAGCCCGTCCCGGTCGGGAAGTGAGTTGGCTCACACCCAGCCGTTACGGGCACGAAATTCCGCCCCCCAGTGATACTTGTCGAGCAGTCCGTCGCACGGCCGACCGAGGATTCGATAGGCGGCATAGACGGCTTCGATCGTCGCCAGTCCGCCCGCCGGATCGGGGTAAATAAAGGAGGCACGCGGATAAGCCGTCTTGATGGGCGGCAGACTTCTGAGCGGCACGTGCCGAAAAAACTTGTCCATTCGATCGGCCAGCCGCCATGTGCCGTCGAGCACCAGCAATCCGCGATCGGCGTCATCGGTCGATAGGACCTCTCCGCCGATGCCGAGCCGAACATAATTCTCGAGCGACTCGGGTCCGCTTTCGGGAAACGTCCAAAAGACGAATCCCTCGCGGTTGCGCAGCGGTTCAACGGAGCACTTCGACCGCTTTTCCCGCGGATGGACGACGATAATCGTCGGTGGAAAAGCCTCCGTCGCCTGGCCGCCGGGCTGCATCATTCGTCAATTCACTGCTGGTGCATTTTTCGCATCTGCTCTTCCAAGTCGGCGATCTCCTTTTTCAACCGAGTCAGCTCCTGGGGATCATCGGGCTGGTCGCGGGCGCCGGCCAAGAGCTGCCGCAACTTTTGCATGCGAGTTTTAGCCGCCTCGAGCTGCTTTTTGTGTTTCTTGTCGAGTGCCATCACCGCTCCTGGTGCATAGAATCAGTATTGGTCCAAAGTCCAAGCTTCAAAGTCGTGGCGAAGCGGGCGTTTTGGTTTTGTAGCTTTGGGTCTCGGACTGTCGATGGATCGCACGATGTCGTTGATCTTATGCCACCAATGTTTTACCTGGGTCGAGCCGCTCGGCGAACAGTGTCCGCAGTGCGACTTTCCACTCGACGCCCGCTCGCCCGATCCAACTCCTGAAGAACTGAGCACCGCCATCGGACAGATCGTCAGCCGAATGGGTGAGGTCCGCATTGCCCGCGTGGACCTTCCGGGACGGGGCTCGCTCTACGAAACCACTCAAGGCCTGTTCTTTGTTCCACATCGGCTGGAGCAGGTCAAGCTGGTCCGCGGCGAATCGGGTCCCCGGCAAATCCGCAAGGTCCTGGCCGGCTGGTTGAGTGCGCCGTTGGACCGGCTGCGCGGCGTACCCAACCGGCAATCCATCGCACGGATGGAAATCGCCGTCGACGAGCCTCGTCCCCTCGGAGCGGAAGATAGCTGCAAATTGGCCGCTCTCTTGATGCAAAACCCGGGTGTGTTTTTTCTTCCCCGCCGCGCGATCCACAAGGTCCGCTGGACGCTGCGAGGCTGGACCATCTCTCGGCCAAACAGCCTCACGCTGAGATTCAAGCCGATCGTTGACCGGGGCCGGTTCCACGAACGGATGAGTGCTTGGGCCGCCGATGTCGAAGAGGCCGTCTGCCCATGAGCGGCCCCTCCCCAACCGGCGTGCTCGCGAACGGAGCCGACGAATTCTGGATTCGACTCGACGAGTCACTGGCCGACGGCACGTGCCTCGGCACGACGCTCAGCAAGCGACGTCCAGTATGTACCGACTGTCCCGAAAAACTGACGGTGCGTCCCACCGTCATAAAAGGGGCATCTGCTTATCAGTGGAACTCGCGACACGCCAACCGCGAGACGCACGAGAACCTCTCGCCGGCCGAAACGGCCAAGCGCATCCGCGAACTGCTTCAAACTTCCTATGAACATGCGCACGTCTTCAAGACCACGGCCGATTTGGAGGTCCGCGTCGGCTCAGACGGTGAATTAACCGTCCGACGCGGCCGCCCGACGAAATCGGCCGCGGCCCCGGAACACAACCGGTCGAAATCGTATCTGCTCCCGGAAAATGTGCCCTGCCCGTTTCTCGCCGAGATCGGCGTGATGACGCCCGCCGGCAAAGTCCGCGCGTCGAAATACGCCAAGTTCCGCCAGATCAATCGGTTTCTCGAACTGGTGAACGATGTGGCCGAACACCTGCCGCAAACGGGCGTTCTGCGGATCGTCGACTTCGGCTGCGGCAAGAGTTACCTGACGTTCGCTTTGCACCATTTGCTCACGAAGATTCTTAAGCGACAGGTCAACATCTTAGGGCTTGACCGCAATAGCGACGTCGTCGCGACGTGCGCACGCTTGAGCAAAAAGCTTGACTGTCGCGGACTCGACTTTCGTCTGGG
>CAYWOV010000310.1:0-5048 GCA_964459965.1 uncultured Planctomycetaceae bacterium
CCGATTCGATCGAAATCGGAGAGCCGATCGTCGTGACGACGCCACCGATGATCGAAAGCATTTTAACAACGACGGTTTCAGCCGGGCGGACGGCAATGATCCAACCCGTTACAGCGCCAATTTCTGCCACCATGTCGATCAGCATCGCCAATGAAGTCATGGATGAAGAGGTCGTGATCGACCGCTATGCCGCTTTGGACGCCGCGCTCAACCGGCTGACCCGCACGATGCTGTGCGCGCGGGCCATCTCCCGGCGAAACGATTCGAACCCGATCGGCCCTGCGAAGCCGGAACTGATCCCGATCGATGACGAAGACGACTCCGATTCGGCGGCCTTCGACGTCGTGTTGCCCGACGAGGTTGCAAGTGTCGCGACGGCGGCCGAAAAGCCCCGCCAGGAATCGCGATTAGAGACCGCGACAACGGACAAAGGTTCCCGCCTGCTCTCCGGCCGGCGGTACGAGCGGCTGTTCAGCGAACTGCGCCGCCGCCGGATTGGCGCGTGAGCTGACGCGGCCGCGAGCTGCGCGTCCCACCGAAGTCCTCTCTCCGAAATTAGTGGGTCGGGTGCCACCCTACGCCGTTAACCCTTTTCTGGGTGCCATGCCCAACGGCTTTGCGTGGGCATGCGAATCGACTGGACGTTCGAAGACATGCCCACGCAAAGCCGTTGGGCATGGCACCCACCCAATTTGACTAGACCGAACGGTTAATTCGCGGCCGTCCGGCGGGATTAACCCGCCGGCTCGTTGTACCAGAGCGGTCATCGGCTCGTGGTGCCCGTTTGAGCCGGCTTTTGCAGGGGCTTTTGCTCTTGAGCGCGCAGCCAGGCGCGAAATTCGTCGTCGAGCGGGGACAAGTCGGTCACATCGAACAGGGCGTGCAACGTGTGCAATCCGGTGGGGTCACCTGCCACGGCACGGCGAAACTTGTGATAGAACGGTTCGAGCAATCCGCGCTCCTGCAGGAACAGGCAGAAGTACCTCGCGTGCGCGTAGTCGACAGCTTGCCGATTCGGACGAATGTGCGAGTCGGAGATCAGTGACTCCAAAGGTCGCAGCGTGCCTCTTTGCAGGGCCGGAAGCAGATAACGCTGCCGCCAATTCGGCAAGCCGGTAATCCGCAAATGATCGTCCGAGAAGCGGGCCTCTTCATGGAGCGAGGCCAGACCTTCGTCGAACCATTCGGGCATGTCGGGGAAATCGAATTGGCCCAACGCGTGTGCCAGCTCATGCGCGATCGTTCCCTTCCCCGTTTCCAGGTTGACCAGAACTCGGTGGTCTTTCCGCTCATAGTAACCGGCGAACGCCGCACGCCGCTGGCCGTCGAGTTTTTCGGCACACGATTGATAGGCCTCATCGCCCGACAGCAGAATGATCGCGATCGGCCGATCCGGTGCTCGGTCGAAGTAGGCGATCGCGAGCGCTCGCGCGGTGGGCGCGATCGTCTCGCGATATTGCCGTTCAAGATCCGCCGCGGAGGCGTCTCCGAGAATCACGAACGGCGAATGGACGACGGAGGAGAACTGCAGGCCGAGCTGCTGCATCAGCTCTTCACGCGTGCGCTGGCAGTCCAGCGTCAGCGACGGACTGACGGCAACTTCGGTGACAAACACGGACGGCGAATCGGGGCGGGCAGACGGGCTATCCGTCGCTGTCGGGTTGGCCGACGGCCGAGTGGAACGGCGGACGTCGGGACGCGCGACGAGAAACGCGAGACCGACGATGGCCGGCGGTCCCAAAATCAACGTGAGTAGCCGGAGCATAGTATCGAACACGCGGAAGATGCGATTGGGGCCCGGGCCGGTTGCATTCTTCAGAACCGTAGCGGTTCCGTCGTGCTCCAGCGGCCCGCGGGCACGGCCGATTGAAAACTTGCCAGCCGTCGCAGCGGACCGACTGAAACGCCGGGCCCCATCTGCATGCGGTTTATGCTACCAAGCGGCGTTGCGGTCCACCGCAACCGAATGGCCTCGCGAGGCACTTTCCGTCGATTGTGGGTGCGGGAGGCGGATGTTACGATTCAACCGCTCAACTTCGCGTGACCGTTTCGTCCGATCCCTGCCGTCGCTCCGGACAACGCCTCAAGGCACAGAACCCTTCGGTCGAGAAGTATCTGTGCCGTGAGAGCGGAATACCGAATCCGGTTCGGCACAATTGTTGCCGCCGGAATGACTTCACGCGACGGAGCAGTGATGAGCAGCGCCTCGTTGACAAGACAGGCCCGCGAGCGTAAGGGAAGTCCTTACGCGGTCACGACGGACGGGATGGGACTGCAGCGTACGGCGGTGGGACGCCCGGTCGGGCGCCCGAATCAACCGCCGGCAATGCAGGGAGAACTTTGCTGTTCAATGTATCGGAAGCTCGGCGCACATCTCGAATCGGTCAATGGCGCGTCGGGAACGCGCTTTGCCGTCTGGGCGCCCAACGCGGTCGAAGTTTCGGTCGTCTGCAACGCCAATAACTGGAAGCCGGGACGCAGCTGGCTCTCCGGCAGCGACTCGGGCATCTGGTCCGGATTCCTTCCGGGCGTCGGCCACGGCGACGTGTACAAGTATGTGATCCGCACGCGCGACGGCCGCTATCTCGAAAAATCCGATCCGTTCGCGTTCTACGCCGAAGTTCCCCCGAAATCCGCGTCCGTCGTGTTCGACCTGCCGGAATTCCCCTGGCAGGACGGGGGCTGGATTCGCAAGCGGCCCGAGACCAATTGGTTGGAGCAACCGCTTGCGATTTATGAGGTGCATCTCGGCTCGTGGAAGCGGCCCACCGACGGCCGGACGTACTTCAACTACCGCGAACTGGCACACATGCTGGTCGAATATGCCCACGAAATGGGCTACACGCACCTGCAGCTGATGCCGATCTGCGAATACCCGTTCGACGGTTCTTGGGGCTATCAGACGACCGGCTATTTCGCGCCCACGAGCCGCCACGGCACACCGGCCGACTTCATGTACTTTGTCGATTATTGCCACCAGGCCAACATCGGCGTGCTGATGGATTGGGTGCCGGCGCATTTTCCCTGTGACGGCCACGGCTTGGGTAACTTTGACGGGACGGCAATCTACGAGCATGCCGATCCCAAGCAGGGGATGCACCCCGACTGGGGCACGTACATCTTCAACTACGGACGCAGCGAAGTCCGCGAGTTCTTGATGTCGAGCGCCCGCTTCTGGTGCGACATTTATCACGTTGACGGAATTCGCGTCGACGCCGTCGCCTCGATGCTGTATCTCGACTATTCGCGGAAGGCGGGGGAGTGGATCCCCAACCAATACGGCGGCCGCGAGAACCTCGAGGCGATCCAGTTCATCAAGGATCTTAATATCCACCTGCACGGCGCGTTTCCGGGCATTCTGACGATTGCCGAGGAATCGACGGCGTGGGGCGGCGTTTCGCATCCGGTGTATACCGGCGGTCTCGGCTTCAGCATGAAGTGGGACATGGGCTGGATGAACGACACGCTGCGCTACATGCGAAACGAGCCCGTGCACCGTTCGTTCCACCAGAACGAGCTTTCGTTCCGCATGGTGTACGCCTTTACCGAGAATTTCATTCTGCCCCTGTCGCACGATGAAGTCGTGCACGGCAAGCGGGCCCTGATCTCGCAAATGCCGGGCGACTATTGGCAGCAGTTTGCCAACCTGCGGATGCTGTACGGCTATCAATACACGATGCCGGGCAAAAAGCTGCTCTTCATGGGGGGCGAGTTCGGCCAGTGGACCGAATGGAACTACGACTCGCACCTCGACTGGGCCCTGTTGGGCCACAAGTATCACGACGCACTGCGGCTCTTCGTGGGCGACTTGAACCGCGTCTACCGCTCCGAACCGGCCCTGCACGAGGTCGATTTCAAGCAGGAAGGTTTCCGCTGGATCGAAGCGGACGACTACCAGGCCAGCGTGTTTGCCTATTATCGGATCGCCAAGGATCCGAACGAAATCGTCGTCGTGATGGCGAACTTCACGCCGGTGCCGCGGAAGAGCTACCGCTTCGGCGTGCCCCGTCCGGGCTGTTATCGCGAAATCATCAATAGCGATGCGGCGATTTACGGCGGCGGCAACGTGGGTAACGCGGGAGCCGTCTTCAGCGAGCCGATCCCCTTTCACGGCCAGGCCCAGAGCATCTTGCTCACTCTGCCGCCGCTTGCCCTGCTGATGCTGAAGCCGGCCTGACGCTCGCTCGGATTCGCCGGCCGCGCTCGTCGAAGAGCCGGCGGCACGCGGGAATTGACGGAAGGGTCGTCGCGGACTATACGGGAAGGAACCTTCCCGCGATCTGGTGAGTTGTTCACCGGAGGTCTCTTCAGCGAGCGACTTGATGCGAATCCCAAAGACAGTCTTGGCCGCTTTCGGCTTGTTGTGCGCCGTGGCGAACTCGGCAACGGCCGGATCTTTGCCAAACGTGGACCTTCGCGAGTTGGCGATGCTCGACGCGCGGGGGGCACGGCATACTCTGGCGACCGGGCCGCATCAGCCGGGCACGGTCTTCGTCTTTGTGTCGTCGGAGTGCCCCATTTCGCGTCAGTATGTGCCGGAGCTGAATCGACTGGCGAAAGTGGCCGAGACGAAGAAGATCGGATTTTACGGAGTGCTTTCCGATGCCAGCATCACGCGGAAGGAGGCCGCAGAATTTGCGAACGAATTTCAGCTCGCCTTTCCGCTCCTGTTCGACGCTTCGCAGGAGTTGGCCGCTCTGTTTGGCCCGCGCAACGTGCCCGAGGCGTTTCTTGTCGACGCGGTTGGAACCGTGCGCTATTGCGGGCGGATCGACGATCTTTATTCGGATATCGATAAAAAGCGGTCCGAACCGGGTCGGCGCGATCTGCTGGAGGCAATGGCCGCACTCTCAGCGGGTCGTCCCATCACGGTCGAGAGGACCGAGCCGATCGGTTGCCCATTCGAGGGGCCGAAGAGCGACGAGACGAAATCCGCGGTGACCTACAATCGCGACATCGCGCCAATCCTGTTCGCGCATTGCGCCGAATGTCATCACCCGGGCGAAGTCGCGCCGTTTTCGCTGTTGACCTATCAGGACGCCAAAAAG